>JAZNTG010000011.1:0-58079 GCA_045591645.1 Acutalibacteraceae bacterium
TGAATCGCGAGAGCCTTGAGATCAGCATTAAGGAGCAGAAGACCTGCTTCTGGTCGCGCTCAAGGCAGGAGCTTTGGAGAAAGGGTGAGACCTCGGGCAACTATCAGCACATAGTCAGCATCACCGCCGACTGTGATAAGGATGCTCTTACCGTTCTCGTTAATAAGGAAGGTCCTGCCTGCCATAAGGGCACAGATTCCTGCTTTAATGATGTTGTATTTGAAAGCGATGAAAACCACGCCTTTTCTATGGACGGTCTGTATTCGCTTTTAGAGGGCAGAAAAAAGGATCAGCCCGAAGGCTCTTATACCACCTATCTTTTCCTAAAGGGAATTGATAAGATCCTAAAAAAGGTCGGCGAGGAGTGTACTGAGGTTATTATCGCCGGCAAGGCAGATGATAAGGCTGAAACCGTTTACGAAATTGCCGACCTTGCATATCACGTTATGGTGCTTATGGTCGAGATGGGAATTTCGGTCGACGATATTAAAAAGGAACTCGCATCGCGCCATATTATCGACCACAAGGTAAAGCAGGAGAAAATGACAAAATAAGGAGATGCCACTATGGAAGCGTTCTTTACAGCATACCAACTTGAGATAGAGATGATAATCAGGCTTTTTGTTGCGGCTGTGCTTGGCGGTATAATCGGAATAGAGAGAGCCAGAACAAATCACGAAGCGGGACTCAGGACGCATCTGCTTGTTTGCCTCGGTGCGGCAGGCGTAATGTGCCTTAGTGAGCTTATGCACGGAGAGTTTGGCGGAGATATCGGCCGTATCGGCGCACAGGTAGTCAACGGACTCGGTTTTCTGGGCGCAGGCTGTATTATAGTCAGCGGTAACCGTATCAAAGGACTTACTACTGCAGCAGGTCTTTGGACTACCGCCTGTGTAGGCCTTTCTATCGGTATGGGTTATTATGTGATCTCTATTACGATGGTGGTTATCATCTTTATTGCAATGTTCGCTTTAAGACCGATTACCAGTAAGCTTCAGAAGTTACATAAAAAACGTATTTTTATGCTTAAAATAAAGGTTGTAGACCGCAGCTGTGTCAACCGTATAGTTGATACTATTAACGATAATGACTGTGATATTACAGCGGCAAAAATAGGAGACGACGGCTTTGTTACAGTTACCCTTGCAAAGACTACAGAGGATATGGTAGACGGACTTGTAGGTGCGCTCATCAAGATAAGCAAGGTTCAAGATGTTGAGATAGTAAGCGGAGCTCATAAATGATGACAAAGGAATATCTAAAAAGCATAAAACTTTTCCTCTTTGATATGGACGGAACACTCTATCTGGGAGATCAGCTTTTCGATTTTACTATAGAGCTTCTCGAAACCATTAAAGAGAGCGGCGGCAGATATATGTTTATGACAAACAACTCATCAAAGAGTGTTGCCGACTATATAAAAAAGCTCGCAAGGCTTGGAATCAGATCGGTCTATGAGGATTTTATAACCTCATCTCAGGCGACTGTATACTATTTAAAAAAGCATCATAAGGATGCAAGACTTTATGTCTGCGGTACTGAATCGCTGAAGGAGGAGCTTCGTTCCCACGGCTTTACCGTGACCGAGGCTTTAGACGAGGTCGACTGCATCGTTATGGGCAACGATAACGAGCTCACCTTTAAAAAGCTTGAGGATGTCTGCAAGCTTCTTTTTGCAAAAGATATTCCATATATCGCAACCAACCCCGATTATGTCTGTCCGACCGAGTTTGGAAGCGTGCCTGATTGCGGAAGCGTCTGCGATATGATATATAACTGTACAAAGAAAAGGCCAATATTTATCGGTAAGCCTGAGGCTCTGATGCCGACTCTTGCTATGGAGATCGCAGGAGTAGATAAGGAAAATACTGCGGTTATCGGCGACAGGATCTATACTGATGTAAAAAGCGGCCTTAATGCAGGCGCAGTCGCCGTCTTAGTTATGAGCGGCGAGACTGACGAGGAAATACTCGCCGCATCCGTCGATAAACCCGATCTTGTCCTTGCGGACTGTTCCGAAATAACAAAAGCAATAAAACAGTGATTTGACACCCCGAAACCTTAGGTTTCGGGGCAATTTTTTGCGTTGTTTCGCTAAAAATGAAAAAATTGCTAATTTTTTAACGATTTACCTATTTACAACTTAACTTAAAAGTAGTACAATGTATGTTGTATGGGACTGTGGAAAGCTATGGTCCCGATTGACAAAATCAAGGAGGAAATCTTTCATGGCAAGAAAATTCAAAACCATGGACGGCAATAACGCTGCGGCTCACGTTTCCTATGCGTTTACCGAGGTAGCAGGAATTTATCCTATTACACCGTCCAGCCCTATGGCAGACTATGTTGATCAGTGGTCGGCACAGGGACTCAAGAACATTTTTGGTAATACTGTTAAGGTTGTAGAGATGCAGTCCGAAGCAGGCGCTGCAGGTACCGTTCACGGCTCTCTCGGAGCTGGTGCGCTTACCACCACCTACACCGCTTCTCAGGGACTTTTACTTATGATCCCCAATATGTACAAGATCGCTGGTGAGCTTCTGCCCTGCGTATTCCACGTATCTGCTCGTTGCGTAGCTTCCCACGCTCTTAACATTTTCGGCGACCATTCTGACGTTTATGCTTGCCGTCAGACAGGCTTTGCTATGCTTGCTGAGACTAATACTCAGGAAGTTATGGACCTCGGCGCAGTTGCACACCTTGCATCTATCAAGAGCCGTGTTCCTTTCATCAACTTCTTCGACGGCTTCCGTACTTCTCACGAGCTTCAGAAGATTCAGGTTTGGGATTTTGAGGACCTCAAAGAGATGTGCGATATGGATGCAGTTGCGGCATTCCGTCGTCGCGCTCTCAACCCTGAGCACCCCGTAATGCGCGGTTCTCACGAGAACGGAGATATCTTCTTCCAGCACCGTGAGGCTTGCAACAAGTACTATGACGCTACTCCTGCAATCGTTGAGGAGTATATGGATAAGGTTAACGCCAAACTCGGTACCGACTATAAGCTCTTCAACTACTACGGTGCTGCTGATGCTGAGCGCGTTATCGTTGCTATGGGCTCTGTCTGCGACGTTGCAGAAGAGGTTATCGACTATATGCTCGCTAAGGGTGAGAAGGTCGGTCTTGTAAAGGTTCGCCTCTACCGTCCTTTCTCTGCTGAAAGATTTGCAGCAGCTATCCCTGCAACCGCTAAGAAGATCGCTGTTCTTGACAGAACCAAGGAGCCGGGTGCTCTCGGTGAGCCCCTCTTCCTCGACGCTGTTGCTGCTCTTGCAGCTACCGGCAGAAGCGATGTTAAGGTCGTTGGCGGCCGTTACGGTCTCGGTTCTAAGGATACTCCTCCCTCCAGCATCTTTGCTGTATATGATGAGCTCGCAAAGGACGAGCCCAAGGCACAGTTCACCATCGGTATAGTAGACGACGTTACAGGCCTCTCTCTCGAAGAGAAGGTTTCTCCCAACACCGCAGCTGAAGGCACTAAGGAATGCAAGTTCTGGGGTCTCGGCGGTGACGGAACCGTTGGCGCAAACAAGAACTCTATCAAGATCATCGGTGACCATACCGACAAGTACGTTCAGGCTTACTTCCAGTATGACTCTAAGAAGACCGGCGGTATCACAATTTCTCACCTCCGCTTCGGAGACAAGCCGATCAAGAGCCCCTATTATATCAATAAGGCTGACTTTGTTGCTTGCCACAACCCCTCTTATGTAATCAAGGGTTACAAGATGGTTCAGGACGTTAAGCCGGGCGGTGTATTCCTTATCAACTGCCAGTGGACTGCTGAGGAGCTCGGTGAGCACCTTAACGCTGAAACCAAGCAGTATATCGCTAAGAACAACGTTCAGCTTTATACCGTTAACGCTATCGACCTTGCCGCACAGATCGGTATGGGCAAGCGTACCAACACTATTCTCCAGTCTGCATTCTTCGCACTTGCTGACATTATGCCCCGTGAGGACGCAATTCAGTATATGAAGGATGCTGCTACCAAGTCCTACCTC
The DNA here is from genome assembly GCA_045591645.1 of Acutalibacteraceae bacterium. Classification (GTDB taxonomy): domain Bacteria; phylum Bacillota; class Clostridia; order Oscillospirales; family Acutalibacteraceae; genus SFWF01. The sequence goes on from JAZNTG010000011.1 coordinate 4,005, forward strand.
AAGAAGGGTCAGGATGTCGTTGATATGAACCATAAGGCTATCGACGCAGGCGCTACCGCTTTTGTTAAGATCGACGTTCCCGCAGATTGGGCTAATGCTACCGATGACGCTGCTGAGGCTGCTTCTGTTGGTGCTGAGAAGCTCGTCAAGATGGTTGACAACGTAATGAAGCCGGTTGGCAAGATGGACGGAGATTCTCTGCCTGTATCTGCATTTATGGATCACGCTGACGGTACCTTTGAGCAGGGCGCATCTGCTTATGAGAAGCGCGCTGTTGCCGTTATGGTTCCTGAGTGGGATGCTTCTACCTGCGCTAAGTGTAACAAGTGCGCATTCGTTTGCCCCCACGCTACCATCCGTCCTTACGTTATGACTGAGGCTGAGGTTGCCGCTGCTCCCGCTGCTATGAAGGTTTCGGAGAAGCCCTTCCTCAAGACCGATTATAAGTACACCCTCGCTGTTTCTCCCATGGATTGTATGGGATGCGGCGTTTGTATCGGCGTTTGCCCGACCTCTTCTCTTAAGATGGTATCTCGTGAGAGTCAGGATGATCAGCAGGCAGTATTCGATTACTGTGTAGCTAACGTTACCGAGAAGAAGGATGTTGCAACTGCTGCTAACGTTATTACTTCTCAGTTCAAGAAGCCTCTCCTTGAGTTCTCGGGCTCTTGTGCAGGCTGTGCTGAGACTGCTTACGCTCGTCTAATCACACAGCTCTTCGGCGACAGAATGTACATCTCCAACGCTACAGGATGTTCTTCCATCTGGGGCGGCCCCGCTGCAACCTCTCCCTACACCGTAAATGCTAAGGGTCAGGGTCCTGCTTGGGCTAACTCCCTCTTCGAGGACAACGCTGAGCACGGTCTTGGTATGTACCTGGGACAGAAGGCTATCCGCGATCAGCTTATGGATCAGATAAAGGAAATGGCAGAGTCTGACAAGGCTTCAGCTGAATTCAAGGCTGCGGCTGATAAGTATTTTGAAACTGCTGAAAACGGCGAAGCTAACAGCGCTGCTACCGACGCTCTTATCGTAGAGCTCCAGAAGGCTGCAGCTGCAGGTTGCCCCACCGCTCCCGCAATTCTCGAGAAGAAGGAATTCCTCTCCAAGAAGTCTGTTTGGATCTTCGGCGGTGACGGATGGGCATACGATATCGGCTTCGGCGGTCTTGACCACGTTATTGCTTCGGGTCACGATGTAAACATTATGGTATTCGATACCGAGGTTTACTCCAACACCGGCGGTCAGGCTTCCAAGGCTTCCAACATCGGTCAGGTTGCTCAGTTCGCAGCAGCTGGTAAGGCTATCGCTAAGAAGAGCCTTGCTGAGATCGCTATGTCCTACGGCTATGTATACGTAGCTCAGATCGCTATGGGCGCTGACCAGAATCAGACCCTTAAGGCAATCAAGGAAGCAGAAGCATACAACGGACCTTCCATCATCATCGCTTACTCACCCTGTGAGATGCACTCCATCAAGGGCGGTATGATCAACTGCCAGAAGGAAATGAAGAAGGCTGTTGACTGCGGCTACTGGAATATGTTCCGCTTCAACCCCGCTCTGAAGGCAGAGGGCAAGAACCCCATGACCATCGATTGCAAGCCCGCTACAGGCGATTACAAGGAGTTCCTCCTCGGAGAGGCACGTTACGCTTCTCTCACACGCTCCTTCCCCGAGCGTGCTGAAGAGCTCTTTGCTCAGGCTGAAGAGACTGCAAAGGCTTCGAGAGCACATCTCGAGAAGCTCGCTGAGCTCTACGGCAAATAAAATTTACGCTAATTTTAGCGCAGAACAAAATCAAAAGCATCCGATGAAAATCGGATGCTTTTTGACTTTTAAATGCTTTTAGCACGCTCGAAGTATTAGATATACGTCTGCCGCGCGCTAAAAGCATTTTCTGCATCTAAAATTAGCAGTAAATTCCATTTCAATACGCCTATCGCAACAAAAAACGCTTTTCTGTACTCAAATCTGACAACTCTTGCATTTGAGCTAATTTTAGCGCAGAACAAAATCAAAAGCACTCGGTCAAACCGAGTGCTTTATTTATCTTCTGTGTATTTGATTATGTCGGAAACCTCGCAGCCAAGAATGCGGCAAAAATCGTCAATCTTCATAGTAGAGATACCGTTGCCCTTTTTCATTCGGTCAATAGTGGCACTGCTGATGTTATACATATTTATCAGGGTATATGTTGATATTTTCTTCTTTTTCAGTGTTTCCCAAAAAGGCTCATAGCTTATCAAACAGTTTCACCACCCATTTATTTATATAATTAGCATAAATGGGATTTTTAATATTGACAATAGTCATAAATATGACTATAATAAAACTTGCGCACAATATTTTGGAAAAAAGGTCGAATTTTGCCGAACAAAAGTTCTTGAATATTTGTTCGGCTTATGGTACAATGTTTTCGTACAGTCAAAGGGGGTGCAAAAATGGAAAGATCGTGTTGCTTTACGGGGTATAGACCCGAAAAATTTCCGTTCCTGTTAAAGTTTGGAACTGCCGACTTTAACGCGCTTGAAAACAAGATATACGATGCTGTTTTTGCCGCCGTCCGAGATGGAACAGATACCTTTTATTGCGGTATGGCTATGGGCTTTGATCTTCTGTGCGGTAAAGCTGTGGTAGATCTGAAGAGAATGTCGGCAGAAAAGGAAATAAGACTTATTGCAGCCATACCATTTGCAAATCAAAGTGAGCGTTTTACACCAACATGGAAAAAACTTTATGAAATTGTATTAGCAGAGGCTGACGAATCGGTTATAATAAGCGAAGCTTATCATAGAGGATGCTTTGCTGAGCGAAATAAGTATATGGTTGATAAAAGTGACAATGTAATAACATATTATGACGGTCAAAGCGGAGGCACTGCTAATACACTGCGTTACGCCGCATCAAAGGGTAAAAAGATTACAAATCTTTCAGAGTATAGCATTTCGGATATTTATGATAATTACATCGGATATCAGCTTGAGTTAGAATGAAGAAGAGGCTTGCAGAATTAATTCTGCAAGCCTCTTTTATGTATTCGCTTGATGGGGGGGAAGCTCGGCAAGTATTATTGCTGCAAACATAATTACACAACCTAATGCTTCTCTTTTTGTGGGTATCTGCCCTAGTATAATTGCGCCTGACAGTACAGCAAAGACCGATTCTAAACTCATAAGCAGCGAAGCGACGGCAGGCTCGGTATTCTTCTGGCATACGATCTGCAAAGTATATGCAACTCCGCTTGAAAGCACGCCCGCATAGCATATAGGCAGCCAAGCCGCGAGTATATTATTTATATCAGGCTTTTCAAAAATAAACATCAGCACACCTGATATGATACCCGATGTAAAAAACTGTATGCACGACATCTTGACGGGGTCACAGTAGCGGTCAAAATGGTCTATGACCATTATGTGCACTGTAAAGCAGATGGCACAGATGAGCACGTAGGTGTCGCCAAACGAAAGTGAGAAGCTTTCGGTCATACACAGCAGATACATACCGACAGCGGCTAAAGCCACGCTTGCCCAGATAATGGGGCGGACACGCTTTTTAAACAGAAGCCCCGCAATGGGTACGAATATTACATAAAGCGAGGTTATAAAGCCCGCTTTGCCGACTGTAGTAAATTTTATTCCGTACTGCTGCAGGCAGGCGGCTACAGTCAGCGCGATACCGCAGCAGATACCTGCTATAAGCAGCAGCTTTTTATCCTTTTTTGTGGGAGGCTGGTACTCGGGTCTTCTTTTTGCCGAGCGGTCACGCAGCAATATCACAGGCAGTAAAACTATGCCGCCGATAAAGGAGCGAGTCGACTGATATGTAAAGGTTTCTACAAGGTTGGCACCTGCCGACTGGGCAACAAATGTGCTTCCCCATAAAAGCGCGGCGAGAAGCAGACCTAAATTTGCAAAAAGCTTTTTTTTGTTCATAAATTAAATTTCCCTCAGCGTGAATTTTGCTTCAATATTTGTATTAGTGCCTACTTCTGTACGGAAATAGTATGATATTTCACCGTTTTCCAGAAATTCGGGTGAACTGATATAGATATCAATTACATCATCCCACTTTGCCTCACTCACATAGTTCATAAGGCAACCCGTCATACAAAGCTTTTCACAGTTTGGAATATAACTGAAAAGAAGATCGAAATACTTTACATTGTTCATATGGCGGTTACGGTCAATATCTCGGTACATAACCTTTTCACTGCCGCACTTTGTAAGCTCCATATCGCGCGGAAGGCGAAGACGGCTTGGCATATCCAGCTCTAAAAGCTCGCCTGTACCGTAGCCCGATACATCAAACTCAGAGCCGCGAAGCAGTCTGCCTTCTTTAATATCAATAAGAGCCCAGATCATCACACACTCAGCAAGTATTTCATCGCCTGTGGTAATCCTATAGTTTCTCGGAAAAGCGGCGCTTTTAGACTCGGTTGCCCAGGTCGTGACCTTTATTGGCTCATATTCCTTTAAGGGACGGTATACCTTTAAAGCGGTACGGCTTACAACAAAGGAAAGACCGTCGGCGAGCAGCTCTTGATACGACGGATGACATACACCGAGGTTTCGGTCTACTGTTTCCTGAAGATATTTTATTACCGATGATGGTGTGGCGTTACAGTTGATATCAATATCGTGCGCCATTACCTCCATATTGTATTCAAATGCCATTTTACTTTACCGATCCTAAAATGTATTCAAAGAAATAATATAAAAAGGGGGATAGAAATATCGCGGGCAGATAGTTTGCAACCTTTATCTTTGTGATTCCGATAAGGTTAAGGCTGAGTCCTATAAGAATTATTGAGCCTGTACAGGTTATCGCGTCTGTGGCACTAAGGCTCAGCAGAGGTGCTAAAAAACCTGCACCGAGAGCGATGCTGGCTTGATAGACAGTCAACGGTATAACTGAGAAGATGACCCCAATACCAAAGGTCGAGGCAAACATTATCGAAGAAGTAAAGTCAAGTATCGACTTTATGTAAAGGGTAGTGTTGTTGCCTTCAAGACCTGCAGATATAGAGCCCATTATTGCCATAGCACCGACGCAAAAGAGCAACGATGCGTTAAAAAAACCCTCTGCAACGGTAGAGTTCCCGTCAGATTTAGACTTCATTTTTTCGGCGACCTTATCACCTAGCTTATTTAACCCCTTATCTATATCCGCCGCCGTTCCGATGATAGCACCGAGCACGATAGAAACGATAGCGGCAATGGAAACGGCCTCGGCATCACTGTCAACAATAAGACCGCCGACGGCTATAAACACAACGCAAAGACCGACTCCGATCATAACTGCATCAGATATTTTTTTGGAAATTCCTTTTTTAAGTACAAGTCCTAGCAGGGTGCCGATAACCACCGCTGCCGAGTTCACTATTACACCAAGCATAAAAACACCTGCAATTTATATATTATACTTTAGAATTATACCACTATTTATAATGAGAGTAAACCAAAAAATGTTTTTTCTGTTGCAAAATCATACAGATATGGTACAATTAATATACTACTTGAAAAGAGGTTTTGAAAATTGGGTGTTGCTGAAATACTGGTGCTGGCTGTCGGACTTGCGATGGATGCCTTCGCCGTCGCTATATGCAAGGGTCTTGCTCTTAACAAAACGACTGTAAAGCATTATGCTGTTGTAGGTCTTTGGTTTGGCGGCTTTCAGGGACTGATGCCCTGCATCGGCTACTTTTTAGGCAAGGCTTTCGGAAAATATATCGAGCAGATAGACCATTGGGTCGCGTTCATACTGTTGCTGATAATCGGCGGTAATATGATAAGAGAGGCGCTTTCAAAGGATTGCGATGAGGATAATATGACCTCGGGACTCGGCTTTGCGACAATGCTTGTTCTTGCAATATCCACCTCTATCGATGCTGCCGCTACGGGAATAATTCTCCAAAGCGAGGGCGCAAGCATATGGCTTTCGGTTGCCGTTATCGCCGTTGTAACATTTATCATTTCGGCAGTCGGTGTAAAAATAGGCAATGTTTTTGGGACAAAATATAAAAGCAAGGCTGAATTTGCGGGTGGCGCGATACTTATACTGTTGGGTGCTAAAATGCTGGTCGAAGGACTAAATATAATTTAGGAGATAATATGACTGCACTTAAAAAGGGGTTACTTATAGCGAGTATAATATTTGCAACGGTGGTGTTATATGCTGCGGCTGTGCTTCTTACTGCCGAAATACGCATTACCTTAATGGGATCAAGCTTTGAAGCTATAGATATTTACGGTAGCTATACCGAAGAGGGCGCACAAGCAGAGGTGAGCTTTCCTCTGTTTTTCGGTTATACTGAGAAGGCAGATGTGATCTGTGGCGGAAAGGTTCAGACCGATAAGGTCGGCGAGTATATGCTTGAATACAAGGCTAAGTATCTGAATAAGTCGGTCAGCGTCAGCCGGACTGTAAAGCTGACAGACACCGTCGCACCGACGCTGGAGCTCGAAAAAACCTTGATCGAGCTTGGTCAGCCAATTGCCACTGCCGATGAGGTACAGGTGAAGTACAAGGCAATCGATAACTATGACAAGGATATTACTGCTTTTGTTGTAAAAGAGCTTGACGGTAATATCTGTCGGTATTCTGTAAAGGATTCCTCGGGTAACACCGCATCAGCTGAGTTAAAAATAATATATGTTGATACAGCCAAACCGAAAATATCCTTAAAGGGTAATGACACGGTCTATATGCCGATAAATACCGAGTATAAAGAGCTCGGATATACGGTTACCGATAATTTCGATAAGGATATCACTTCAGGTGTTGTCGTTTCTAGCAACGTGGATATGAGTAAGAGAGGCACATATTCGGTAAAGTATACAGCCACAGATGAGGCGGGAAATACTGCTTCGGTCACAAGAAAGGTTATAGTTTACGGAGGAGCTTATAACGGTGAATACGATACTGTAAAGCCTAACCAAAAGGTCATTTATCTCACCTTTGATGACGGACCGGGTGTTTATACCGAAAGACTGCTTAACATCCTTAGTGAATACAACGTAAAGGCAACATTTTTCGTTACAAACCAGTTTCCAAAGTATCAGCATCTTATCACGCGTATAAATAGCGACGGTCATACCGTTGCGCTCCATACACTCACACACAAGTGGAGTATATATTCAAGCCTTGACTCCTATCTCAAGGACTTTAATGCTATGAATGACATAATTGAGCAGAGAACCGGCAGCGAGACAAGATTCTTCCGTTTCCCCGGCGGGACAAGTAACGGTCAGGGTAATAATTATAATCGTGGAATAATGGTCGAGCTATCCCGATATATGCTTGAATCGGGATATTCGTATTTTGATTGGAATGTGAGCAGCGGAGACACCTATCTCACCGATTCCTCCTCCATAATAAGTTATCTTATCGAACAGGTATCGAAAAGAAAGACGTCTATCGTTCTGGCGCATGATATCAAAAAAGCAACTGTTGAAGCGATGCCCGGCTTTATTGAATATGCTCTCAAAAACGGATATACCTTTAAAGCCATAGACGATACGACCGAGCCGATAAGGTTTAATCCCAAGTCATAAAAAACACCGCTTGCGGCTTGTATAAAAGTTCGCTAAGAACTTTTATACAACTCTATTCGTCTAACGGCGAGTTATATTGCTACGCAGTGATATTCGGCTTTCAGCCGAGTGTTATTTGCTTCGCAAGTTTATGGGCTAATAGAATATCACTATACAGACAAAAGAAAGAGAAGACTCGTGATGATGAACGAGTCTTCTCTTTTCGGTTGTAAGTGGTTTTGGACTTCTGCCGGGCAGCATTGTACATACAAATGCGATGCTGGTTCTAACACAACATATTTTTCTGTGTTTAAACTAAAACTTCACTAACGACATTGCGTTTTGCAAGCAGTATTTTTCGTTTTATTTTTTAAGCATTTCAGTTAGTTTTCCGAGGGCGGTCTCAAACTTTACTCCGTACCAATGCTCAGGATCATCCTGAGTATTCTCAATGCAAAGGACGGTGTAGTCTGCGGCTATCTTTGCGGCAGAAAATGCATCAAAACCGCGCATCAGAGCACCCGTAAAGGCAGAAGCATAAACATCGCCCGTACCGTGACAGCCTTTCGAGATCCTCTTATGCTCATAATATTTATACTCACCATTTTCATATACCACAACACCTGTCATACCCTCGCGGTATCCGACCCCTGTAAGCACAACCGTCTTGCAGCCGAGTGCAGTGAGTTTTTGGAGCAACTCGTCAATATAAGCGCGGTCGTATTCGCTCTTATATTCTGTGTCGGTCATAAAGCAAGCTTCGGTTATATTGGGCAGAATTATATCAGCAGTCGAGCAAAGCTCAGCCATAGCGTGTGCGTACTCAAGATCAAAAAGGGGATACAGCTTGCCGTTATCCGCCATAGCAGGGTCAACGATGCGAAGAGCACCCTGTTTATTGCAGGAGTCCATAATATCCTTTACAAAGCCTATCTGCTTAAGGCTTCCGAGGTATCCTGTGTAAACAGCGTCAAACTTTATGTTCTCTTTTTCCCAATGCTCGCGGATAGAAGGCATATCATCGGTAAGATCGCGGAAGGTAAAGCCCGAAAAGCCTGCCGTATGGGTGGAAAGCACAGCTGAGGGAAGTATGGCAGTTTCAACACCGCAGGCAGAAATTATAGGAAGGGCTACGGTAAGCGAACACTGTCCGACACATGAGATGTCCTGAATTGTAAGGATCCTTTTGTAATCCATAATAATGTCTTCTTTCATTAATAAGATATAAAGATTATACTCTTTTAAAAATCGAGTGTCAATATTAAACTTGTATAAAAAAGTCAGCCTATCACGTCGTAGATATATTGATTAATTTCTTCACAGATCTTGTATATGGCGAACTTACCCTTTGAACCATTCGCGCCTGAAGTCAAAACTATCACTCCGTCACCGGTGGCAGGATCATAGCTAGCACAGTTGTAAGCACCGTAGGAAGATCCTGTATGGAAATATATGCCCTCTCTGCCGTAGAGCGAAGAAGTATAGCGCAAGGGGAGTGCCTGATAAAAGCCGCCGCGCACAGTGTTTTCTGTGCGTGACTCAATAAGCTCTACCGATTCGGCATCAATAAGTCTGACACCTTCGTAGATCCCGTCTCCCGCAAGCAAGGCGAAAAATTTCGCAAGGTCGTATGCACTAGCAGTAAGTCCTCCCGAATAAGCGGTGCCCGTAGCACCTGGGGTCGTGTGGCTTTTCATAGTCTTTGCCTTCTGGGTGCCGAGACCGACTGCGCCCTCATCTTTATATATGGTAGCAAGAAGATCGGTGTTTTTAATATCGCCCGGTGTAAAGGAAGCGTCCATATCCATTGGCGCAAAAAGCTTTTTAGCAAGAAATTCGTTCAGGGTCTCTTGTGCTGCAAGCTCAAGAGTTACCCCTAAAACTCCGAAGGCGTGGTTATTGTATGACCATTTGCTGATATTACCCGGTCTGTTGGGGCTGAAACCGTCGCTTTGCAGCTTTGATTTTAAGTAGTCGTAATCACGAGGGGTGCTCAAAGAGGCATTAGTAATAGAGGAGGTATGGGTGAGAATATTGCGGATGGTTATAGGATCATTCGGGAAGTGGGGGTTTTGAACCTTAAATCCCCAATATTCGCTTATATCTGCATCGAGATTGATCTTTCCTTCCTCGCGCAGAAGCTGAGCCGCAACACCTATCGCCACCTTGGTTATAGAGGCGGAGCGCAGTTTGTGGTCAGCGGTCATTTTATCTTTATTTTCGGTCGCCCAGCCATATTCAAAGGTATCGGTTACAACACCTTTTTCTATAACTGCTACCTGCACACCGACTGCTCCGTATTTTTCTGCAGCCGCGTCTATGACCGACTGAATATTATTATGGTTTCCTATAGCCAAAGACGAGCATTCTCTGATTGGTAAAGCAGAGGTAATCTCTGCTGCCACTGTGTCCTTGGGGTCGAGTGCCTTAAGGGAAACTACCGCCTCAGCCAACTGCAAACGGGAAACAGCTGTGTTCGGCAAAAGCCGCAGTCCCGTAAAACTTGCAAAAAGTCCCTTTTCAATAACCCATAGCAAGGCGTTTTCATCTTCTTCAGACACTGCATCCGCATCGGGGAAGGGGAGAGTAACAAGCGTCGTTTCGGTGGGATAGCCTTGTTTTTTTGCGGCATCGTAAAGCATAGCTGCGAGACAGGCTCTTGTAAGGGGAGAGTTTTCTGCTTCTTGTATTTCATTTTGCTTTAAATTCACATTTAAAGCTGTAGCGGCATCGGCATAGGTTGCAATATCAAACGGTCTGAATATATCGCCGTTTGAGTCTGCGAATTCAGGACGGTTTTTGCCCATAAGCTCATAATAAAGCATATAACAGGCAGCATCGTAATAAGCCGAGTCGCGCGGAAGATCGCAAAGCTCAAAGGTGCGGATATCTCTAAGCTCTACAGTGGGTGCATCAGTCACCGAAACGGTAGGAACAGTCGCCGCAGGAGGGGTTGCGCTAACTCCCAAAAGCGCGAACAAAAGACACATAGTAACAGTGGTGATAATAGTCTTGGCTTTCATTTTTTATTCCCCGTTTCGGTGCGATTGGCTCTGGAGTTTAGTTTTAACTTTCAGATTTATATTATTATACTATAAAAGGATATGGGAGCGCAATACTTATTACCTCTTACCTCTTACCTATTACTTCTTACCTTCCAAAAATCCCGTGAAAACTTTTTGAGGTAAGAGTGAAGAGGTAAGAAGTAAGAAGTAAAAATCCCGCCCTCTTGCGAGAACGGGATTTTTGGAAAGTTTGAACTTTATGGCACGAATCAAAGGGCTTTGAAAACCTTAAATTTTCTTTATGAATACATTACAACTCTTACAATAATGTATGTTTTTAATTTTTGCCACTTCAGACAATTTTAATTTATCCGAAATTCTAATCTTTTGCTTATCAACTAACGAAACCCACTTTAGAACGAAAGGCTAATTAAAAGGAATGTATCCCACTTCCATTTCTTTTTGACAATAAGGACAATTCATAGCAATATCACTCCTTTTGATGATTATAGCATAAAAGCGGCGAAGCCGCAATACTTATTACCTCTTACCTATTACTTCTTACCTTCCAAAAATCCCGTGAAAACTTTTTGAGGTAAGAGTGAAGAGGTAAGAAGTAAGAAGTAAAAATCCCGCCCTCTTGCGAGAACGGGATTTTTGGTGCCGCTGACCGGACTTGAACCGGTACGGTATTGCTACCGAGGGATTTTAAGTCCCTTGTGTCTGCCTATTCCACCACAGCGGCGTATGTTAGAATTTTATTATATTTTGAGCTTAATGTCAAGAGTTTTTCAGTTATATAATAAAAAAGTTCTCAACCCAAAAATCAGGTATGATTGCACTTCCAACATATACCGGTTTACATAATGCGTCACCTGTGCTATAATCTTATTGTCAAAGCTTTGGACAAATAAACTAACAGGAGGTTTAATCAGTCACTATGTGTTTCAAATTTTTCGGTTGTGATATAATTGAATTTATCCTCGGCTGTTTTGGCTGCTAATAGCTTTTAATAGCAAAGGCTCCGACTATTCGTCGGAGCCTCTTTTACTTTTCATCATATTTTTCAATATAGCTGTGCTTGTCACCGCTGTCGGAGTCACGCCAGCCGACTATAGACGCGAGGTTTACGTTGTGGACGCTTCTGAAAAGGTTGTCGTCAACGTTGGGGTTTATTTTCTTTATATCAGCGATAAGCCGTTTTATCTCCTTGCGCTTTGACATTTCCTCATGATGCTCACTTTCTGCCGTGAACTTGCAAGCACACTGTAAAAATCTGAGTTCGTTATATTTCGTCCAATTAATAATATCCTTTTCCTTGACCTTGTAAAGTGGACGGATAAGCTCCATACCCTCAAAATTTGTGCTTTTTAGCTTCGGTAGCATTGTCTTTATCTCCGAAGCGTAGGTCATATTTAAAAGCAGGGTCTCTATCATATCGTCAAAATGGTGTCCGAGTGAGATCTTATTGCAGCCGAGCTCTTTCGCCTTAGCATAAAGAAAACCGCGCCTCATCCTCGCACAAAGATAGCAGGGCGTACCGCCCGCGTTGTAGGCTACATCGAAAATATCGCTCTCAAATATCTTTATCGGAATATTCATAAGAGCGGCGTTTGACTCAATAAGCGACCTGTTTTCTGGGTTATATCCGGGGTCCATAACAATAAATTCGAGCTCAAAAGGAATAACAGAGTGGCGGTGCAGCTCCTGCAGACACTTTGCCATTAAAAAGGAGTCCTTACCGCCCGAAATGCAGACAGCGATACGGTCACCCTCCTGGATGAGCTTATATTCATTTACGGCGCCGCAAAAGTTATTCCATATAGCTTTGCGGAACTTTTTTATAATACTGCGTTCTATTTCCTTATATCTTTCCATAGTTCGTTCCTTTTCATCAGATATTATCATTATATTGTTAAATCCTCTGTTTTTCAAGAAAAACATACTTGTAAAAGGCGCCTTGAAGTGATAACATAATTGTATACTTTAAAAAGAGGTAAATTATGGTATCTAAGATATTAAGTATAGGACTTTTTGGCATGGACGCCTATATGGTAGAGTGCGAAGCAGATGTTTCGGGAGGTATGCAGGCTTTCGATATAGTAGGTCTGCCCGACTCGGCTATAAGAGAATCGCGTGACCGCGTGCGCGCCGCAATAAAGAACTGCGGATACAAATATCCCATAGGTCATATTACTGTAAATCTCGCCCCTGCCGATATAAGAAAGGAAGGCTCGGTCTACGATCTGCCCGTATTGCTTGCGCTTTTAATATCTAATAAGCAGATAACACCGACAGTATCGCTTGACGATAGCATTTTTGTCGGAGAGGTGTCCTTGGACGGAAAGCTTCGCCCCATAAACGGCGTGCTTGCAATGGCGATAAGCGCCCGACAAAAGGGTATAAATAAATTTTTCGTGCCTTATGAAAATGCCGCCGAAGGCTCTGTCGTTGAGGGGCTTGAGGTGTACGGAGTGAGAACGGTACAGGAGATAATAGACCATATTATAGGATTTACTCCTTTAAAGGTGGTTGAGAGATTCTCGGCAAGTCATGAAGATAACCCAGAGAGCATACTCGATTTTTCGGATGTAAAGGGTCAGGCGGCGGCTAAAAAGGCGCTTGAAATAGCCGCTGCGGGCGGTCATAATATTCTCCTTCTGGGCAGCCCCGGCTCGGGTAAAAGTATGCTTGCGAAAAGACTTCCTACCATACTCCCCGTAATGACCTTTGAGGAGGCTATAGAGACAACTAAAATTTATTCTATTGCGGGAGAGCTTGAGCCACAGAGTCCGCTTATCTCCAAAAGACCCTTCCGCTCCCCTCATCATACCGTATCGTCAAGGGGACTTTCAGGCGGAGGAAGTATTCCGCGGCCTGGTGAGATATCCCTCTCCCATAACGGAGTTCTGTTTTTGGACGAGCTGCCTGAATTCGGCAGAGATGTTATGGAAACTCTGCGTCAGCCGCTTGAGGACGGACGGGTGACAATATCGCGCGTAGCAGGCTCGCTCACATATCCAAGCGAGTTTACTCTTGTAGCCGCGATGAATCCCTGTCCCTGCGGATTTTTCGGACACCCGACAAGAAAATGCACCTGTACACCGAACGCGGTGTCAAAATATCTGAACAGAATTTCAGGACCGATGCTCGACCGACTTGATCTGCATATTGAGGTGCCGCCCGTTGACTATGAATCATTGAAATCCACCTCGCTTGAAGAAACGAGTGAGCAGGTGAGAGAAAGGGTCAACCGCGCGCGTGAAATTCAGGTCGCACGTTATCGCGGCACAGGCATTACCTGTAACGCAAGACTGACACCCGCAATGCTGAGGGAATACTGCGTGATGACCGATGATGCCGAAGCACTTTTAAAGGCGTCATTTGACCGACTTGGTCTGTCGGCACGCGCATATGACAGAATACTGAAGGTATCGCGCACGATAGCCGACCTTGAAGGAACAGAAAAAATTGAAGTATCCCACATCGCTCAGGCTATTCATTTTAGAAGTCTTGACCGTAAATACTGGGGAGAATAATAAAAAGAAGCCATTTTTTAATGGCTTCTTTCATTCTAAAATATTCCTGCTGCTTTCAGCAGATATGACGCAACAAATACCGAAACAGTTGAGAGCAGGGTGGTCCAGACGACAAGCTGTCCCGCAAGCGCTGAGTCGCTTCCCATAGCCTCGGCCATCGGAACGCTAGATACGGCAACAGGTGTTGCAAACACAGCGACAAAGACGGCAAAGTGCGCTCCCGTAAATATCCCCAGCAGATATGCTAAGCCTATTCCGATCAGCGGTACCGCCACAGTTCTCATAACTGTGCCGAAGATTATTTCGCGGCGAAGCTCTTTTATGGCTGAGAATTCAAACTGAGCACCGAGAACGAGCAGAGCAAGCGGAGCTGCAAGGTCCGAGAGGTAGCCTAGTACTTTAAAGATAGGAGTTATATCCGAAAGACGGAAATCAATACCCGTGTTAATGAAAACAGCGCGTAAGCCGAGTAGTGCAATACCTGCCGCCAACTTAATATAAAAAGCGAACGCCGTATGATGAGGTTTCAAAACCAAACTTCGTTACGAACCTCATCATACGGCGTCGATTTTATCTTTTATCTATGTTTTTAGCATAGGTTGAGGGTGATATTCCCGTTTTATTTTTGAACTGCTTCGAAAAGTAATGAAGCGAGCTAAATCCGAGATGCTCGGAGATTTCGGTTATATTCAAAGAGGTCTTGCGTATAAGTCGCTTTGCCTCTTCAATTTTGAGATCAATAAAATACGCTATCGGTCCGCAGCCCTTCTGCTCAAAAACAAGTCTGCGGAGCTTTGATACACTGAAGCCCAGATCTCGGCTTATCTGCTCGAGAGTGAGCGTACGGTCGAGACGGTCAAGGAAATACTCGGTAAGCTCTCTCATCTGATCGGCTTTAAGCTTTTCCTTGTTGCTGCCTATAAGCTGTGCTTTGACTGAGGAGTTGTGGCTGTAAAGATCCAACAGAAAGAGCTCGAGCATATTTTTAATATACTGTACTCCGCGGCTAAACTCTTCGTTTCGGGGAAGGTTGTTTATGTGACCCCCGCCCCATTCGGTCTCAAAAAGCTCAAGACCCTTAGTAATGATATCGGAATAAAGCTCGCGCTGATGTGACGTAAGGGTAAATACGCGGTTGTATAGCGTATCGATTCCCCAGTCAGCCTCAAAGCCGACGATGCAAACAGATCCGCCTCCGAAAGCAAGCTGGTTGGGAAGCTCGGGACCGTGATATGCATTGGGAGCGTACATTATCATCTGTCCTGCGTTAAGATGGTAATGAATTCCGTCGATATTGGTAGACTGATGACCTTCCTCTACGTAGAATATCTCAGGGAAATCGTGAACGTCTCCGCAGCTGGGTTTTCTTCGCAGATCAATGCGATATAATGAAATGATCGATCGTACCGTTATAACGTTATCGATCTGCGGACGTACGTAATGATTAGTCGGCATTATCCTATACCTCCAAATACAAAAGGATGCGATTTGCGCAGATAGTACAAACATTTTGTTACAATAGTGTAAATACAAATTGTAAAAATATATTATAATAAAATTGAACTAAACCGAAAGGGGATAAAAACGATGGAAAAATTTAGATTAGGATTAATCGGATGCGGCGGTATGATGAAAGGCCACGTTGGCGCACTCAATCTTTGCGAAAATGTAAAGGTAACCGCTGTATGTGATATCAAAGAGGAACTTGCAAAGGATGTTGCATCTGTTTGCGAGGACGCTTATGTAACTACCGATTATAAGACTATGTGCGATTATGTTGACGGAGTACTTGTCGTTCTTCCGCACGACCTGCATTTTGAATGCGGTATGTTCTTCGCTAAAAACAAGAAGCACATCCTTATGGAAAAGCCTCTTTGCAATAGCGAGTCTGAGTGCTTAAAGCTTATCGAGACTTGTGAGGAGGAAGGCGTTACTTTGATGTGCGCTTACCCTGTACGCTATTGGATGGGAATTGAAAAGCTTAAGGAAATGCTTGACTCAGGCGAATACGGAAAGCCGATAATGATGTCAATCTGGACAGAGCAGCTCACAAAGGCTGATCCTCTTGATTGGAAGGGAACCGCCCGACTTGGCGGAGGACAGCTTTTCAGCCACGGCTGTCACTACATAGACCTATTCCTCTGGTTCCTCGGAAATCCTGTCAGCGGTACTCACATTGGTACCAAGGTTGGAACTCCTTGGATGATGGAAGAGGGTACAAGTGCTGTTACAATGAAGTTTGAGAATGGAGCTATCGGTTATCACGGAGCTACCTGGGGTGCTCGCGGTTCCAGACTTTACTATGATTTCCAGATTCAGTGTGAAAAAGGTCTTATCGAGTATGACCACAAGCTTGGCGAAGTAAGAGTTTACGATCACAACAAGGAGCACTTGCCCGGTGAAGAAACTGTTGAGCAGGGCGAGCGTGTTGTTTGGTCAAGAAATAATGCAGCTCCGAATAAGAACACTGAGCGCGAGATCAATCACTTTGTTGAGTGCTGCCGCACAGGAAAGACTCCTCTTACCAACGGTCGTTCGTCGCTTGAGGGACTCAGAGTTATCTGGAAGCTCTATGAAGCGGAGAAACAGGGCGTTGTTGCGGATCTTCGCGGAATCGGTATAAATTAGATTTAGTTCATCGTATTTTCAATATTTTTAAACCCCGCAGATTTTGGTCTGCGGGGTTTATTTTTACCGCAAATAAGCTCTAAAGAAAGACAGCTGATTATATGCGATCAATATTATCTCTTCTGCTGAAGATCAAAACGAGGATCGTAAGCGGTTTCTTCCTCAGTGAACTTACGGAGTGTATTGATAACCTCACCGTTATTCCACTTTCTGTCACCGACATCCTCAGTCGTACCCATAACTGTAACGTTAAGCTGGCGACGACGTGCGCGTACATGATCCCAGTCGATGAAGTAGATGTGAGCAAACTCACCGCCGTCAAGAACACCGTCCTTGATGGTCATAGTTTCGCTTCTGCCGAAGAATACGGAACGGAGATGTCCATCGGTGTTCATGCTTGTGTAGTTGCCGGGCTCATTTACATAACGGCCGAACTGTGCGTGGATCGGGCCGGGGTGGCGATAGTCGCCTTCATCGGTGTAATCGGGAATAAGATTACGCATAATGTCAAGAAGGTCATGCTGCAGATATTCAAGATCGAAGGTGTCAACATCGTGTGAGCACTCCTGAATCATAACAGAGCATGTGGTGTGGTGAGAAGCGATACAAACGGTACCGTTCATTACACCGGAAGCCTTGACGATCTCCATAATTTCCTTAGAAACATCGTGGAAGGTCGGTATCCAACCTCTGGACTGAAGCTCTAATTCCTTCTGAAAAACTTTAAATTCCATTTTATATTCCTCCAAAAAAATATTTTATGTATAGTTATTTATTACGCTCATCCCAAGCGCGGCGAACAGCAGATATCATCTCATCTACCATAGCGGCTCTGTCGGGAGCCTTAGCAACACCTGAAGAGGAGCCTGTAGCATCAGCGCCTGCGATGATGGTGTTGTAAACATCTTCTCCGTTTGCGATACCTGCGGCGGTGAGTACGAGGATATCCTCATCTACATCCTTAACCGACTTTGTTGCGGCCTCAACATATTCCTTTCCTACAGATACTCCCGTGCCGATAAGCTCGGAGGGCTCAGCAACGATAATATCAGGCTTCAGGGTTGCGATGCGACTTGCATCTGCAAGAGAATCCGCACATACGATCGAGATAAGACCCACCTCATCTGCACGTGCAATAGTCTGCTTGAGCACATCGAATTCAAGCGGCTTTTCACAATGGTTCAGCATAACACCGTCTGCACCCGCGGCGACAAGTGACTCAGGCAGAATGTCTGCAAGACCGCGTCCGGGATATATGGGATCCATATGAGGAGCAAAAACGAAAATATTTTTTGTTGCCTCTTTGACCCTTCTGATATCCACAACAGGAGTTGTGAAGATGATATTTACGCCGTATTTTTCTGCGGCTGCGTCTGCCGCCTTAGCCAGATCCAGAATATCGTCGCCGAAGAGATAGGATTTAGGACCTATTTCAAAAAACGGTGTAGATAGCTTTCTCTTTTCAGCCAAAATAATCTCCCTCTTTCTGTGAGTATTTTACATGATGAATTATACACTAATTTCCAATTATAATCAATAAAATTTCTGAAATTTTCACGTTTTCGTTAAAAAATAACAATGAAAATGCTAAATGTTGTGATATTTTCAGTATTGATTTTTGAAATGAAAAATATTATCATCTAAGTAATAAGTTTTAACTAACGGAGGAAGATAATTATGATAAGTAACACTGCGCTTAAGGCAGCAAAAGAAGCGTATGATATTGAGGCTGAGTGTATTAATGAAATGAAGAATTATTTTGACGAAGAGGCTTTTTCTTCGGCAGTTAAGTTACTTATAGATGCTGAACGTATCGGTGCGGCAGGCTGCGGTCATTCGGGCATTGCTTGTCAGCATTTTGCACATCTTATGTGCTGTATTGATCAGCCTGCAAAATTCATTTCTCCTGCAGAGGCAGTTCATGGCGGAACAGGCTATCTCCAAAAGGGAGATGTAATGATTTTTGCTTCGCGCGGAGGCAGCACTAAGGAGCTTTTCCCGATAGCCGATATCTGCAAAGCAAAGGGTGTTTCAATAATTACTATCACTGAAAAGACCGAATCTCCTTTAGCACAGATGGCAGATGTAGTTATCAAGCAGTATGTTAATCGCGAGACTGATAAGTATAATATGCAGGGAACGACCAGCACCACTGCACTCTGTATGATCTTCCATGCGCTTCAGACAGCCGTAATAGAGGAGACTGATTATCAAAAGGAGCAGTTTGCGCTTGTTCATCCGGGCGGAGCTGTAGGTGAGCGTCTTAATAACAAGAGCCTATATTAAAGAGATAGGCTATTAGCCTATACAAGCATAAGGGAGAAAAATCTAATGAAATTGCTTATTGATGATGCAAGAATTGAAAGAATTAAAGAAATATGTGAGTATTATCCGATTGACGGTGTTACCACTAACCCCTCTATTCTTGCAAAAACAGGAAGAAATCCTTATGAGGTATTAAAGGAGATAAGAGAATTTATCGGACCTGATGCTGAGCTCCACGCTCAGGTAATTTCACTGACCGCAGAGGATATGGTTAATGAAGGCCGCCATATTGTCGAGGTGCTCGGTGAAAAGGCGAAGACCTTTATTAAAATACCTACGATTCCTGAAGGTCTGAAGGCTATGAGGATACTTTCCAAAGAGGGATATAAGATAACCGCTACTGCTATCTACAACCCCTTGCAGGCATTCCTTGCGGCAAAGAGCGGCGCCGATTACGCAGCTCCCTATATCAACCGTATTGATAATCTCGGTACTAACGGTATTGAGGTAGCGCGCACCATGCAGGATATTTTTGTATCCAGTGGCTATAAGACCAGAATTCTTGCGGCAAGCTTTAAAAACTCTCTTCAGGTACAGGAGCTTTGCGAATCGGGTATCCGTGCAGCAACGATCGCTCCCGATGTTATCGAGGGACTTATAAAGCACCCCTGTGTTGATTCTGCAGACGATACCTTTGTTAAGGATTTTGAAAAGCTTTGCGGAGAAGGCAAAACAATGCTTAACTGCGATAAATAAGAAAAGCAAACAAAGATCCCACACAAGTAATTCTTGTGTGGGATTAATATTTGGTATAGCGGCGGGGAAGGATCCCCGCTTTTTAGTCGCCCATGCATGAATATAGGTTACGCTATCTTTGCAATCGGCGGATACAAACGTTCATACACAATTACCGCCGACAGCCTGGCACCCCCTGCGAGAATCGAACTCACAACTAACCCTTAGGAGGGGTTTATTATATCCATTTAACTAAGGGGGCAGATATTCGGTTGACCTAAACATTATACTCAAACGCGATATTTTTGTCAATCAAAACTACGGTATCTTCAATAAATCTTGTATATTTTTCAGATATATGTTAAAATACTTCAAAACGCAAAAGGAGTGAGGGCGGATATGCGGTGCAGGATAGCGGATATCAATATCGAAATTCGAAACACGGACCCTGCGACCGAAGCGCTGTGCGCGGATTTTCTTTCGGATTTCGACCGTGCCGATATCGTAATACCCGTATCTCCTTTTGAGGTCAAAAGGGAGATGGAAGAGTCTCCTTATAACAACAGCTTTGCTTATACCGAAAGCTTTCTCGCTTTCAAAAAACTCAGCTGTCAGCTTGCTGCATACGATGCTTTTCTTATGCACGGCGCAGTAGTCAAGGTGAGAGGGAAGGGTATTATTTTCTCAGCACCGAGCGGTACGGGTAAAACTACCCATATGCTGAATTGGAAGAAACTATTTGGCGACCTGACCATAATAAACGGCGACAAGCCGATAATTCGTTTCGTTGATAATCAGCTGAAAGCCTATGGTTCGCCCTGGTGCGGCAAAGAGGGCTATGCTGAAAACGATTCGGTGGTACTTACCGATATTTGTTTCATCGAGCGAGCCAGTGAAAACAGTATTCACAGGTTAAGTCCGAGAGATGCGGTGAGCGAGCTTATAGGACAGACGCTGATACCAAAGAATTCCGCCGATGCGCTGAGGGTGCTCGGATTGGTGGATGACCTACTAAAAAAATGCGCAGTATGGAAGATATACTGCACTAAAGATACTGAATCTGCCGTTATAGCTTCGGACGAGATTTTAAATGCAAAGGAGCAAATAAAATGAAACTAAAAACAGAATTTGTTGTAAGAAATGTTGCTGATAAAACGGTAGCTATAGCTGTAGATTCGTCAGAGAACAGCTTTAACGGTATGCTGACTTTAAACGACAGCGGAGCATTTATTTTCGAGCATTTAAAAGAGGACACCGATATGGAGACCATTATCAAGGACTTCCTCGCTGAGTACGACGCCACTCCTGAGCAGGCAGAGGGAACAATAACAAGCTTTATCGAAAAGCTAAGAGAAGCAGGACTCATTGAAGAATAATAAAAACTAAACCCGCTGTTTAAATGAACAGCGGGTTTGTTATATCCTTATTTTTTGAGGTTCTTTTTCTTAGAGTCAGTGTAGTTCTTCCAAATTACCCACAAAGGTGCGGATACAAAAAGGGAAGAAATACAGCCTGAGATAAGACCTATAGCCATCGGGATAGCGAAGCTTCTAAGAGAGGTAAGACCGTAAACCTCAGATACTATGATGATCATTGTAACTGCGAGGAAGGTAGTTACGGTGGTAACTATCGTACGGGTCTTTACCTTGTTTACAGCGCCGTTAACAAGCTCTGCAGTAGACATATCGTGGTAGAGTGACTTATCCTCGCGGATACGGTCATAGATAACGATGGTATCGTTAAGAGAGTAACCGAGAATGGTAAGCAGAACTGCCATAAAGTTCATATCGATCTGCAGGTTGAAAATAGTGCAGGCGAAGAATGCTGCAAATACGTCAAGGAAAAGGGCAGCAAAAGCGGTGATTGCCGCTGAAACGCCACCGATTCTTCTGAAACGGATGCCGACATAAACGGTAACCAGCGCGCCTGCGATAACAACAGCCACGATACACTTAACAAAGAATGAGCTTGCAAGGGTAGCCGCAACCGAGTTGGAGTCGCTGAGTTTAAAGGAGTTATCGGGATATGTGTCTGTCAGAGCTTTTTCTACAGCAGCCTGAGAGTCATTAGAGAGAGATTCAGAACCTACGAGTGTTACTACGAGAGTCTTGGAATCCTCAGTAAAGCCAGAGTTTTCGCTAAGGTTGACATCCTTGCCGATGGTGTTTTCGATAAGAGACTCGGCACCAGCGAAGTCGACTTCGCCTTTAAAGGAGTAGGAAAGTCGGGTGCCGCCCTTGAAGTCGATAGAGAGGTTTACACCGCCCCAGATGAAGGCGAATACGGTGCCGATGATAAAGAATACGGCATAGCCAATAAGAATATATTTGAAGGCTTTGTTGAAATTGATTTCTTTCTTAAACATTCTTAGCACCTCCGAATAAAACAGGCTTTCTGAAGATCTTGTATCTGGAGATGCTCTTCATCATCCATCTTGAAACGAGAACACCGAGAATCAGGTTGAAGATAACGCCGATCAGCAGTGTATAACCAAAGGAGTAGATCGAGCCTGTGATGGTCGAGCCGAAGAGTGACATAAGAGGTGAGAAGATGGCACCGATAATATTATCGGACGAGCCGAAAGCGCCCATTAGCACTAAGGATACAATAACAATGGTGACGTTACCGTCGATAATAGCGCCTATACTGTTCTTGTAGCCTGCGCTGATAGCGCCGTCGATGGTCTTGCCCTTTGCGAACTCTTCCTTGATACGCTCTGCAGCGATAACGTTAGCGTCAACGCCCACACCGATGGAAAGGATGATACCTGCGATACCCGGTACGGTAAGGGTGAAGCTGTTGCTGTTTGCAAAGAAGCCTGAGATGCAGGCGATCATAGCTGCGATCTGTCCAAGCAGAGAAAAGCTTGCGATAACACCGGGCAGTCTGTATCTTACGATCATAAGAAGGCAGATAACGCCGAAAGCGATAGAACCTGCGATAAGCATAACGTTCAGTGCATTAGAACCGAGAGAAGGAGAGACTATCTGGGTCTTAGCTTCGTCAGCGGTTAGCGCAAAGGGAAGTGAACCCGCGTTGATGGTGTCGGCAAGAGACTTCGCCTCTTCGGCGTTTGCCATACCGTCTATGTAGCAGGAGCCGTTAGTGATAGCGGTCTGTACTGTAGGAGCCGAAACGACCTGATCATCCATACAGATAGCTATCTGACTTCCTACAAGCGATGCGGTTGCTGTTGAGAATTTGGACTTTCCTGCAGATGTGAATTCGAGAGAAACGATGTTTTCACCCGTCTGGGGGTCGATATCTGCATAAGCTCTCGCAACATCGGTACCCTCAAGAATAACATCTCCCGTAGCGGTCGAGCCCTTGCGGAAGGTAAGTACAGCCTCTGCTTCGAGTTCCTTAATAGCGGCTTGAGGATCAAATTCGGTCTCATCAGCGGTCCAAGGGAAGCGGACGATTATCTGATGACGACTTGTATCGGAAAATACCTCGTAGTCGGTAATGTTATTGTTGACAAGACGGGTCTCGATAATGGTCTTTGCTGCATCCATATCGTCATTTGTGATGTCAGCATCTTCCTTATCGGGTGCGAAAACTGCTTCGACGCCGCCACGGATATCAATACCCCAACGGATGTCCTTGGCGCCCTTGAATGTTATCTGACGGGTATCGCCGTAGTAGTTTTCCACGCCGAAAAATGCGGTATAGGTAAGAAGGAGAATAAATACTAAAAGTATCGGAAATACCCACTTACCTGTCTTTTTTGCTTTCATTGGCAGGTCCTCCAGAAGTTGATTGTAATGTATATTATATAATTAATAATATATATTGTCAAATTGTTTTAGTTCTTGTCGCTTATAAGCTTTTCAAGAGCGGCATACTTAACGGCTACCGAGAGCACATCCGCAGCCTTTTTGATATCGGCAACAGACGGATAAGAGGGAGCAATTCGGATATTGCTGTCCTCAGGGTCGCGCCCGTAAGGATAGGTAGCGCCGGGCTTTGTGATGGCTAGTCCTGCCTCTTTACAAAGCTCACCCACTCTTTTTGCGCAGCCCGGCAGTACCATCATACTGATGAAATATCCACCGAGTGGCTTTGTCCATTCTGCGATACCCTTGCCCGAAAGCTCAGCTTCAAAGCTTTCAAGACAGGCTTCGAACTTAGGTCTTAGAACATCTGCGTGCAGCTTCATATGAGCTAGAAGAGCATCGACGCTCGGGAACATTCTTGCGTGGCAAAGCTGATTTAATTTATTAGGTCCTATCGTCTGTACCGTCATTCTTGACTTTAACATACGAAGGTTGTTATCGCTTGCCGCCTCAACTGCTATTCCCGCACCGGGGAAGGATATCTTAGAGGTCGAGGTGAACATAATCACAAGGTCCTCGTTGCCATTCTTCTTACATTCCTCATAGATGCCGAGAAGCTTGTCGCCGTTATCGTAAAGGTCGTGAATAATGTAAGCGTTATCCCACATTACACGGAAGTCCTTTGCCGCGGGCTTTAAAGCGGCAATTCTGCGAACAGTCTCATCGCTGTAGGTAAGACCTGTGGGGTTGGAATACTTCGGAACACACCACATACCCTTGACGGCAGGGTCCTTTACAAGCTCTTCGACCGCATCCATATCGGGACCGTCGGCGAGGTATTTAACAGGTATCATTTCGATGCCATAATATTCGCAGATGCCGAAGTGGCGGTCATATCCCGGGGCGGGGCAGATGAACTTTATCTTACCCTGATTTATCCACGGACCCTCACCGAAGCCGGATACCATACCCTGAGTTATGGTGTCAAACATCATATTAAGGGAAGAGTTTCCTCCGCAGATAACATTTTCCCAATTTATTCCGAGCACGCGGCCGAACAACTCTTTAAGCTCGTCGAGTCCGTCAAGTCCGCCGTAGTTGCGGCAGTCGGTACCCTTCATAGCAATATATCCCTTTTGGCCACCGACATTCTCAAGAAGTCCCTCGGATAAGTCGAGCTGGTCGAAACCGGGTTTGCCTCGGGTCATATCAAGCGATAATCCTAAAGCCTTGATCTTTTCATATTCTTCTTTTACTTTGTAAAACTCTTTTTCAAGAGCCTCTAATTCCATGGAACGGTAGTCAGACATCAATAATCCTCCAATATAGAACATTACACTTTATAATAATATATTTTTATCATTATTGCAAGAAAAATGTGCTATAAAAACGAATTGTTCACAAATAAAAACCGCCTTTCTAAGTGAAAGACGGTTTTCATAAGGCATCACCATTTAACTCTCCAGCGGGAGGAATATTCGCTATTCCTTGCTTCGGAGTATTCTATGGTTTTTTCTTTTGAATCTGACATAAGCCTGAAAAGCAGGCCGCCAAACTCTTTTTCGTCGATAGGCAGCGTCACAGGCTGATTCTTATGTGCGGAAAGATATGCCGCATTTGATATCATAAGCTCATTTATACCGTCAGTACCGGGTGCGATCAGCTCATCATCGTGCAGTATAGCGTTTGCAAAATTTTGCAATATACCGCGGTGAGCAGTTTCGGGCTCATCTTGCACAAACTCAATATATTCGGTTTCTATTTTTGGGGAATTAGAGCTTGAAGAAAAGCATACTTCACGCTCAGATTCCTTTAGGCGCCACCACTTCAGAGTTTTATTTTCTAAAACGAGCTTACCAAACTCACCTGATATTTCCAAACGGTTTGTGCCCGGATATTCGCCTGTAGAGGTGATGAACACACCGGTGGCTCCGTTCGGATATCTTGCAACGATGGTAACATCATCCTCAACCTCGATATTGTGGTATTTTGCAATATCGCAAATTGAGCTTATTTCATTAGGCATACCGCATATCCATTGCCAGAGATCAAGGTTATGGGGAGCCTGATTTAGAAGAACTCCGCCGCCTTCACCTGACCATGTTGCGCGCCAATCGCCCGAGTCATAATAATGCTGTGTGCGATACCAATTAGTAATTATCCACACTGATCTTTTAAGCTTTCCGAGAGCTCCGCTTTTAACTATCTCTCTTGCCTTTGCAAAGAGCGGATTGGTGCGCTGATTGAACATTATTGCAAATACTTTGTCCGACTTCTCGGCGATCGCATTGATCTGCTTAGCTTTTGCAACGGTAATATCAACAGGCTTCTCAACCAGAACGTGAAGTCCCGAATTAAGCGCATCTTTTGCAATATCAGTATGAAATTTATGAGGTGTAGAAATGATTACTGCATCTATAAGAGAGCTTTCGATCATTTTTCTGTAATCGGTAAAAAAAGGAATATCAGGATACTCTTTTTCAAGAGCATCCTTTCTGGCTGAGCTTATGTCGCAAAGAGCGCAAAGCTTCATACCTTCTACCTTTCCTTCTGCAATACAATGCGTATGAGAGGTGCCGATATTTCCTACACCGATTATGCCGACTCGTACAGTGTTCATAGAGCCATGCTCCTTAAGGAGTGATTATTTTGTTCCACCGTAGGTGCTGGAGGTGTCAGCAAATACAGTCTCTACAGGAGCCTTACGGCGAGAGGTTGCTACTCTCTTCATAAGCTCTTCATAGTAAAGATCCTCGTCGAAAGGAAGCTCGATCTCGCGGCCTAACCATGAAGAAAGATGCATTGCGTTTGAAAGGGTCAGTCCGTTGATTCCCTCTTCGCCGCCTGCGATCATTTTGCCGCCGCTAAGTATACAATCCGACCAAGCGTTAAGAACAGCGGGATGGTGAGGAGTAAGACCGTCGTGTTCGGCAGGAACTTCCTTCTGCGGTACAGTTCCGAAGGGAGCTTTATTGGTCTTTGTGAATTCGGGCTCGCTGACATCGAATTCTATAAGTGTAAGGTCATTACCTTCGGCAACGATCTTGGCTTTATCCATCTGGATCTCAAAACGGTTAGTACCGCAAGCATCGCCTGTAGTGGTTACAAATACGCCTGTAGCACCGTTTGCATATTCAACAAATGCTGTAACATCGTCGTCGACCTCAATGTCATGCCACTGACCGTACTTGATTTTAGCCTGTACTTTTACGGGCATGCCGCAGATCCATTGCCAAAGGTCAAGCTGGTGAGGACACTGATTAAGAAGAACACCGCCGCCTTCACCCGACCATGTTGCACGCCAATCGCCTGAATCATAATAAGCCTGAGGACGGTACCAGTTGGTAATTATCCAGTTTGTACGGCGGATCTGACCGTATTTGCCCGAATGAACGAGCTCGTACATCTTCTTATAGATACTGCTTGCGCGCTGATTAAACATCATGCCGAAAACAGCTTCATGCTTTTTAGATTCATCGATCATTTCGCGAACCTGTTTGGTATAAACGCCTGCGGGCTTTTCTACCATAACATGAATGTTACGCTTCATACACTCGATAGCGTATTTGGGGTGGTCGTAGTGGGGAACAGCTACAAGACAACTGTCGATAAGTCCCGAGTCGAGCATCTCCTCTGCGGTGTTAAAATAAACGAGCTTATCACCCCAGGTGTTTTTACCCCACTCAATGCGGACAGGATTAATGTCGGCGACAGCGACAATTTCAATGTTGGGACATTTACCGTTTAAAATGTGGTTAACATGAATTGCACCCATGTTACCTATGCCGATGATACCTAAACGAAGTTTTTCCATTGTTCATTTCTCCTTTATTTCAAACCTAAAGAGGTAAGATAATCGTAGCTTCTCTTCAAACAGTCAAACGGGTCTTCTCCGTAGCAGTCGTCCTGCTCTACAAGGGCATATTCGGTTCCGACCTTTTCGCACGCTTTGATGATACCTTCAAAGTTCATATTTCCTTCGCCGACAACCGCCATATCGCCGTTGTGCTTCATATCCTTAAAGTGTACACAGTCAACACGGCCTTCCAGCTTCTCGAGCCACTGAATAGGATCTGCGCCGGCCTTCTGAACCCAGTATGTATCCAATATAATGCCGAGCTTGTCTGCAGAAAAGGTGTCAAGAATTATGTCGATATTTTTCTTGCCGTCTATTTTGTTAAACTCAACAGCATGGTTGTGGTAGTAAAGCTTTCCGCCTGCTGCCTTTACAGCATCTGCGTGACAGAGGATTGTATCGATCAGTTCCGATACAGGCTTTTGGTGAAGATCGAAATATCCGATACCCACACGGTTACATCCTATGGTTTTGTGGAAATCTACAGTACCTGCAGGATCGGCAGCTACCTTTTCGGGACTGAAGTGTGTGATGGCACATTCAAGTCCGTTCTTGTCCAGCTCTTCCTTCATCCAGTCGGCATCATAATCACAGGTGCCCGAAAGCTGAACGGTAGTGTACCCCATATCAGCAACCTTTTTCAAAGATTCGCTTATACCGTTAAGGTCTTTGGTAAATGCTCTTACAGTATAAAGCTGTGCTCCCAGTTTCATAAATCCATCTCCTTTATATAATATTTTTCAACGCTACAACCGCGTGATCAAAGGCTTCTTCTGCAGTTTTGAAATTGCATCCGCCGACCTCGCTCTCTTGACCTTCCTGTTCTAAGGCTGCAAGTCCGTCAAATTCGAAAAGGTGAGGTTCAAGGGTAATAACTTTACCGCCGGCAGCACGATAAAGCTCTAGTATTGTCTTAATATTTCCGTCGCCTTCGCCTGCGGGGACTATGGCGCCGTCGGTTTTAGAATCCTTGATGTGAACATACTTAACATAAGGCTCCATAATTTCCCAAGCCTTAAGTGTATTAACAGCGCACTGCACAAAATTTGCAGGGTCAAAAACCGATTTTAAAGTAGGAAGCGCTTTGTGTATATCGATACAGCGCTCAGGAATATCGCCGTAAATTCCTTTTTCGTTTTCATGACATAGGGTAATACTGTAGTCCTTCGCGATCTCAGCAAAAGCACCAAGTCGGTCGATGACCTCGTTTTTATAATCGGCAGGGTCACATCCGTCGGGCATATAAAAGCTGAACATTCTCAAGCATTCGGCGCCCAGCACCCGTCCGACCTCCATTCCCGCCTTAAAAGAATCAAGGTGAGGGGCAAAATCATCGGTTATCTTTATTTTACCTAAAGGTGAGCCTAACGACCAAACAGAAAGACCGCTTGCTTCCAATCTGGACCTATAGTCCCTTGCCTCGTCTAAAGTGAGAGCAACAACATTCTTTCCGTCGAGATTTCTCATCTCTAATGCGTCAAGAGAGTTGCGCGTAAGTGCGTCGAGCTGACCCGAAAAATTATTATCGCTTTCATCTGCGAAAGCAGCTATATTAAAATCCTTGAATGGCATAGCATGCGCCTCCTTTACCATCAATATACAATATATATATTTGCAATACAATTACAATAATTTTCAAACTAGATTGCAAAAATTATCTTAATATGATACAATAATAAAAGACGGGGGTTAAGATTATGGTGATGAAGTTTTACTATAAGGATGAAAATATGACAGCATCGTGGGTGAGAAATGAAAAACACGATGTTCGAAATCAGTATATGCATACACATGAAACTGCAGAGATCCTCTATTTTATCTCGGGCAAGGCGGTGTCTTATGTTGAAGGCACGGAGTATATTCTCGAAAGGGGAGATATTCTCTTTATGCGCCCTGCTGAAGCCCATTATATAGTTGTCGACAATAACTACCCTTACGAGCGGGCCGTTATTAACTTCAATATAAATATGTTTTCGGCGCTTGACCCCGACAAAGCTCTGCTGAAGGCGCTTCTTGAACGCAAGGCAGGAAAGCTCAATCTTTTTAAAAGCTACCGTTTCAAGGACGATATACATAAGGTATGTATGGAAAATATGATGACCAGCGCGGAGCATGAGCGCCTCAACATAACATCAAATCTTTTACTGCTTTTGAACGAGCTGTCCAAGCTCTTTTCTGATAACGAATCAGAGCGTGAGCAGAGTGAAAGCACCGAATATAAAATAATCGGCTATGTCAACAGGCATATTACAGAAAAGCTGACACTTGACAGTGTATGCGAAAGATTTTATATCAGCAAGCCTCAGCTTTGTCGTATTTTCAAAAAAGCTACAGGTACTACAATGGGACAGTATATTACGATAAAACGTCTTATTATGGCAAAAAGGCTTATATCCGACGGAGCAAAGCCTACCTTGGTCTATAGCGAATGCGGATTCGGAGACTATTCAACCTTTTACCGTGCCTACATAAAAAATTTCGGTGAGGCTCCGTCTCAGAGACACAACAGGTGATCAGTACTATAAGTAGATATTAATTTCTTGACAGACAATAAATATAGTGTTACAATAAATAGTATGGAAAATAGTACTTGGCAAAGTCTGCCGAGCTGTTTGACCATACATCTTTCGGCAAAAAGAGTGTTGCTTTGGCGGGCAATACTAAAAACCGAATTGGGGTAGAGCGAAAGCTCCGAACTCGCTTCAAGGCGGTATATATCGGCGCTTTTTACCCGAACATTCTTATTAGGCAACAGCCTAGTGTGGCAGGTTTGAATGCTTAGGCCACCGAGGAAGAAAAAGTACGGCCTCGTAAAATCCGCGTATTTAATATAAAGGAGGTGCATTTCAAATGCCCGAAGGAATTATGACTTATGTAATTTTAGGCATCGTCGCTGTACTAGTGGCTGTTATATTCTTCATACTCGGTGTGGCCTTCAGAAAGAAGAAGGCTGAAAAAGCCATCGGCTCTGCCGAGGAGGAGGCAAGACGCATACTCAGTGACGCTATCAAAAATGCCGAAGCAAGAAAGAAAGAACTGCTGATAGAGGCAAAGGACGAGGTACATCAGCTCCGTCAGGAGACCGAACGCGATCTTCGCGAGCGCAGAAGCGAGGTACAGCGTCAGGAGCGCAGACTTCAGCAGAAGGAAGAGACCCTTGACAAGAAGATAGACAACCTTGAGCAGAAGGAGGAAAAGCTTTCCCAGCGCGCAAAGGAAGTTGAGGCTAAGATAGAGGAAAGTGAGCAGATAAAGCGCAGCCAGCTTGAAATGCTGGAGAGGATATCCGGCTATTCGAAGGAGCAGGCTAAGGACTATCTGCTATCCCTCTTAGACGGCGAGCTTACCCACGCAAAGGCTGTCAAGATCAAGGAATTTGAGCAGAAGACAAGAGATGAACAGGATACTATCGCACGGGAGATACTCGCACGAGCCATCCAGCGCTGTGCCGCCGACCATTCGTCCGAGGTTACCGTTTCTGTCGTCCCGCTGCCCAATGACGAGATGAAGGGACGCATCATTGGACGCGAGGGACGCAACATCCGCGCTCTCGAGACGGCAACAGGTGTTGACCTCATCATCGACGATACCCCCGAGGCTATCACCGTTTCAAGCTTTGACCCCATAAGACGCGAGGTCGCAAGACTCGCTCTTGAGAAGCTTATTACCGACGGACGTATCCATCCCGCAAGAATTGAAGAGATGGTAAATAAGGCTCAGAATGATGTTAATAACACCATTAAGCGTGAGGGTGAGCGTGCTATGCTGGAGGCAGGCATACATAATCTCAACCCCGAGCTTGTTAAGCTTCTCGGTAAGCTTTATTACCGTACAAGCTATGGTCAGAATGTTCTCAATCATTCGTTGGAGGTTTGCCACCTTTCAGGCATAATCGCGGCTGAGCTTGGCGCCAATGTTACCCTTGCAAAGCGTGCGGGACTTCTCCACGATATTGGTAAGGCGCTTGATCATGAGCAGGAAGGTACACATATCCAGCTCGGCGTTGAGGTCGCAAAGAAGTATAAGGAAAACGAAGATATCGTTCACGCTATCCACGCTCACCACGGTGAGGTAGAGGCAAAGACCATGATCGCATTTATTGTTCAGGCGGCAGATGCTATTTCGGCTGCGCGTCCAGGTGCGAGAAGAGAGAATATCGAAAACTATATCAAACGTCTTGAAAAGTTAGAGGAAATCGCCAATTCCTTCCAAGGTGTAGAAAATTCTTTCGCTATTCAGGCTGGCCGTGAGGTCAGAATAGTTGTTAAGCCTGAGGTCATAAGCGATGACCAGATGGTACTGATCGCCCGTGATATCGCCAACAAGATCGAAAACGAGCTTGAATATCCCGGACAGATCAAGGTTAATGTAATCCGCGAAAACCGCGCCGTTGACTACGCCAAATAGGCAAATTTTGCACAGGACACAAATTAAGCACCCGTTAACTCGGGTGCTTTTTTGTTAGACATTTTTTCTCCGCTCGGAGTATACACGATACGTCTTCGCTTCGGATAAAACGATTCCGACGCAAAATCTGCACTATTTGGCTATTCCAATTTATATATTCCGTTCCCGCAGGGAACACCTTAATTCTGCATTCTGCATTTTGAATTCTGCATTCAAAGAGCTCTCCTGCACAAAATCTGCACTATTTATACTTTGCTTGTATGCGGTCTGAAATACTGCAAATGCCGCCTGCGGCACTTATAAATATAAAAGGAATGAGGTTGGTGATATAACGGCTGTTGACCTCCCAGAAGAGTAAAAACAGCATTATTCCGAAAACCGACAGATGAGCAATAAAAATTCTCCTGTCCTGCTGCTTTATTAGCGAAGATATTATCATCAATATCTGAATAGCGAGAAATACCGCCGTTGCAACAGCACAGTAAACATCATAATTCTTTCCGTTATATGTTACGAGATTGTGTAAACCGCTCGGATTTGCGGGTCGGTCGTCAAGAAAATCGGATAAAGCATAAGTGCCGTCACCGAAGGCTCGGGCGCTTTTATTTTCAAAAAGCTCGTAAATGCCGCCTATGCCTAAAGCCTCAATACTGTCCTTTATGTCATTTTTAAGTATTTCTTTTCTGAGCTCGGGATCAGACTCGCCTCTTGAAAGCTGATAAATGTTATCGTTATATCCGCCATTTGGGTGAAAAGCCAGATCTATCCAATAGTAAACAGGAGTATTTGTTTGGTCGGCCTTGTCTCGGTTTAACTCAGATGAGTATATCCAGCTGTTGAATGCTGAAAAAGAAACGGCTATAACGGTGACTGTAATGGCGCCGAACAGAGCGATATCCTTCCATTTTCTGTTTAAAAGCAGATAGATCGCCGCCGCTATCGCAAATATAAGTACGGTCATTTTTAAGAGCGCGCCTAAAGAACAGATCAAAGCGCATGCGGCATACCACAATATCTTATGTATTACCTTTTCTTTTTCTTCGGCATTAATGAATGCCGAAAAAGCGGCGACAGGGAATACAAGCGATAACGAATCGGTATAAAATACGGGAGCTAAAAAATAGAACGGAGGACTCAATAAAAACAACAGTAATGCCGTCAATCCGCCTGTCACATTGAAAAGCTTTTTGGAGACGTGAGCTGTCAGAAGCATAGTAGTTGCAGACATCAGTGAATTAACTACAGAGGCCACAACAAAATAATCCCTGATGCCCAGTATCCCTGCAGCTTTGAATATCACGGCAAGAAAGGTCATAGAGCCGAGATTGTTAGGAAAAATATAAAAATAGTCTGTATGACAGGTGTTTGATGTGTAGTCGGCAAAAGAGCGGCCCTCTGCCAGCTCAATAGCACCGCGGTATATTGCTTCTAAATCAAATATCGGATCAAATCTAAGTAAAGGCAACAGCAGCATTTGAATTAAAAAGAGAAACAGGGCTGCCGTCAACGCAATTTTTGAATAGTGCTTGCGTAAAACCTCTTGGTTGTCATAAAAACAATATCCGAATAAAACAATTAAAGCAGAAAATACGGCGATTAACAGTATCATTATAAAGGTGTTGTATGAGTATATCTGCTTATTGAATATAACATTAAGTAAGATCAGTAAAAATGCAGACGCGAAAACTATATTGAAAATCTTGATCGAAATGTTACCTATTGCAATAGAAGAAGCTCTTTTCATATTCATACCCTCCAAAACAGAGCCATGATCACTGTTATATTTTAAATATACCGTTTAAACGATTAAAAGTCAATTTAAAGTGTAAAAGAGCATATCAGAGCTTTTTGTTGCCAGCGGCAGGGTTTTATGTTAAAATGAATTCTGGTGATGTTTTATGAAAAAATATTTATATTCGGCAGATATACTTATGCCAAAAAAGGACATCGAAAAGTGGGCGGTCATAGCCTGTGACCAATATACATCCGACGCCCAGTATTGGAAAAAAGTCGAAAGCACAGTGGGAGAAGCTCCTTCTGCTCTTAATATCATTCTGCCCGAAATATATCTAGATGAGACCGAGGAAAGGGTAGAAAAGATAAACTCTACGATGAGCGAATATCTCGCAGGCGACGTTTTCGATACATATAAAGATTCAATGGTATACGTTGAGCGCAAGCTTTCAGGCGGCAAGCTCCGCCGCGGAATAGTCGGTATGATAGACCTTGAAGAGTATGACTACAGAGCGGGAAGCGACGCGCTGATACGCGCGACTGAGCAGACCGTTGCGGAAAGAATACCGCCGAGAGTAAAGATTCGCCGCAACGCACCGCTTGAGATACCGCATATAATGCTTTTTGTAAATGACCCCGAAAATAAACTTCTTGGCTCTTTGTCATTTAAGAAGAATGAGCTTTTTAAGGCTTATGATTTTTCGCTTATGCAAAACGGCGGTGCTATCGCGGGCTATATTGTAAAGGGTGAGGACTGCGATAAGGTAAACGCTACGCTTGAAAGCCTCAACGATAACGGCTTTTTGTTTGCAGTAGGCGACGGAAACCACTCTCTTGCTACCGCAAAAGAGTGCTATAAATTAAATAAGAACCAAGCTAGCCGCTATGCCCTTGTAGAAATAGTAAACATCTATGATGAGGCTATCGAGTTCGAGCCCATTTACAGAGTTTTATTTAACTGCAATAAAGCACACCTTTTGTCTGAGATGAAAAAACAGCTTGTCTTTACTGAAAATTCGGATAATGCGCATGCGTTTGAAATGATAGACAGTATGGGCAGTGAAATGCTTTATATAAAGCCGACCTCAAAGCTTCCTGTAGGAACTCTGCAGAGCTTTCTGGATGATTATATTAAAAATAATCACGAGGTAAAGATCGACTACATTCACGGCATAGAGGATACTAAAAAGCTTTGCAGAACTGAAAACACCGTTGGCTTTATCTTTGACGGAATGAAGAAGAGTGAGCTTTTCGAGGCGGTATCGGCTGACGGCTCGCTTCCGAGAAAAACCTTCTCTATGGGCCATGCAGACGATAAACGCTTTTATATCGAAGCAAGGAAATTAGGATGATTACGGTAACACAAAACGGCAACAACGTAGAACTCGTTGGAATAAATGATCTCAGCCTTGCAGACACGCTTGACTGCGGTCAGGCATTCCGCTGGTCAGAGTGTGAGGACGGAAGCTGGCAGGGTGTAGCCTTTGGAAGATACCTTAAAATCAGCGCTGAGAATAAAAAACTTATTTTACACGATACCGATTTTGAGGAATTTGAAGCGGTTTGGAGAAATTATTTTGACCTTGACCGCGATTATAACTATATAAAAAATATACTGTCGGCTGATAAGACGCTTAAAAAAGCGGCAGAGTTTGCAAGCGGAATAAGGGTGCTCAGGCAGGATGCGTGGGAATGTCTTTGTTCATTCATAATTTCGCAGAACAATAATATTCCGAGAATAAAGGGCATAATAAACCGCCTTTGCCAAGTCTTTGGCGAGCCTCTTGAAAACGGATTTTACACCTTTCCGTCAGCTGATAGAATAGCATCCTTAACGGTAGAAGAGCTGGCACCCCTGCGCTCGGGCTTTCGTGCTAAATACATAATTGATGCCGCAAAACGGGTAGCTTCGGGTGAGACAGACCTTAAAAGGATATCCGAAATGAAGTCCGATGTCGCAAGAGGAGAGCTTACCAAGATCTACGGAGTAGGGGAGAAGGTCGCTGATTGCGTACTGCTTTTCGGTATGGGACATATAAATGTGTTGCCGAAGGACGTGTGGATAAAGCGTGTGCTGAGCGAGCTTTATGACGGGGAATTACCCGATTTTGCCGCGCCTTATGCAGGAATAGCTCAGCAATATTTGTTCCACTATGCAAGAATGACTAAATTCAGGATAGGTGAGTAAAAATGAGAGACGATATTTGCACAATACCGATAAGCGATGCCTTTGAGGAGAATGACGGGTGTCCTGTCTGCCGTATGTACAATACTGTAGAAAAGCGTATACTTGAATACATAATGGGTGCCGCAATGATGGAGCCCGATGTGAGGATAGAAACTAACCGCACAGGCTTTTGCGAGCGTCATTTTAAAAAGATGCTCGGGATGCGCGGACGCCTTTCTCTCGCTTTGATGCTGCAGACCCACACTGCCGAGGTAAGAAAGAATATCACAGAGGCAGGCTTTTTTGTGTCATCCGCGAAAAAGGCCGACCGCGCCGAAGAGGTGCTCCGCTCCTGCTTTGTGTGTGAGAAGATAAATTGGGGCTTTGAGCGTATGCTTGAAACCCTCTACCGTACATATGAGAACAACCGTGAATTCCGCGAGCTGTTTGACTCTCAGGATTATTACTGCTTCAAGCATTATTCGATGCTTGCAAACGGCTGTAACCGAAAGAATATGAAGCGCTACGGCGAGGATATGATGAAGGTGCTCAGTGAAAAGGTAGAAAACACAATGAAGGAGCTTCAGGCAGATATTGACCATTACTGTAAAATGTATGATTACCGAAATGCAGGCGAGAATGCCGATTGGGGCAATTCGAAGGACTCGATCGAGCGCACTATAGCCTTTCTTATAGGTGATGATGAAGTTTTAAAGTAGTGAATATTTACGGATATTTTTGCCAACAATACTCCTGAATTAATTTTTCGGGAGTATTTGTTTTATGGTAAAAGGCGTGAATAAAACGGTGATTGAGATAAGCTGTACCGACAACGGATATTTTGAACGGGCAATACTTTTTGTAAGTCCCGAGCAGAGTCATATTTCACAAAAGCGGCTTTATAGCGAAGCTGACAAGTATGTGAAGCTTCTCAGCGCAGGAATGGCAGATAAAATTCCCGAAAGGTCACAGGAAGCCAGAAAAGCTAATCTGCGACGCTACAAAATAAAGATGCTTATGATGGCAGCAGCTTTACTTGCGGCAGCAGGTGTGCTGTTTGTAATTTTTAACAGTCTGTAAATCTTGTGCAAGCATATTTTGTATGCTTGCATTTTTCTTTTGTTTATTATATAATTTGATAAATTACTTTAAACGGAGTGAGATTGTTGGATAAATCGATAGTAAAAGCGAGCTTTTCGCTGCTGGGTAAATATATCGTTTGCATAACGATGTCGTTTATTGTTACAATGTCGCTTTTTATGGTGTTTACCGCCACCTCACAGACAGGTGATACTGTTGAAGGTGCAGCTTATGTTATTATGATGGTCATATGTCAGATTTGTGCCCTTGGGACCTTGGCGCTTTTCATAAACGGGAATGCGTATTATATAGGCGATTCTGATTCAAATAAGGTCCAGTTCGGCAGAATGAAATACGATAAATTGAAAGGTCTGAAGCTTGGCATTGTACCTGCCGTCTTTGCGCTGATATCCTATATAGTTCTGGTTTTAGGAAAGCTTGGAATTGTCGGTGACATAGCTCTTGTTATTTTCAGATTTGCTAACTATCATCTTGTCGGCTATAATCAGCTGATCTTCGGTAATGAATCCAATGCCGCCGAGCTTAGTTGGCTGAGTATTGCAGCAGCGCTTCTCTGCGTGATAATAGTGCCTTTGATCAGTCATATCTGCTATACTTTAGGTTATAAGAGAATTAACCTTTTTGAACGATTTGTTTTCAAAAAGAAGTGAGGATAGATAAAATGGGAATTCAAGGATTTTTTAATTACAGTAAACCAGGTCCGGGCATCAGTAAGGATGCCCCCCAAAAGCGTACCTTCATTGTTTTTTTTGAAACGTGGTTTCGAAACGTTTGGAGGCTTATGCCCTCGGGAATTCTTTATGTGCTTATGAACCTTCTGCTTATTCCATCGGGTCTGGGCTGTGCGGGAATGACTCATATTGCACGCAATATGGCAAGAGATAAGCATTCCTTTGGAATCAGCGACTTTTTTGAAACTATAAAAAAGAATTGGAAGCAGGCTCTTGTAGTCGGAGTCTTAAATGTTATTGTAACCGCGCTTGTTATCGCTTCGGGAGTACTCTATTACTTCAATTTCCAAGGCTGGGGCGGAATGCTTGGAGCAGGCCTTATGGTAAGTCTTTTTTTCGTGGTTTCGGTTATGAAATATTACATATGGCTTATTATAATAACCTTCAATATGCCTATCAGAAAAATAATAAAAAATTCCTTCTATTTTGTGTTTATAAACTTAAAAAACAATATTATAGTAGGTGTTTGCTCTCTTCTTTGGTATGCCGTAGCAGTAGTTATATGCCTTTTGTGTATGGCAAACGATGAGGTGTTTATTTTTGCAATAGCTACCGTCTCATTGCTGACGATGCTGTTCTATCCGGGCTTTAAGCATTTGCTTATTCAGTTCTGCGTATTCCCGAGTGTAAGACGGCTTATGATAGATCCCTATTATGAGCAGAATCCTAATGAGGATATCGAGCTTCGCCGCAGTCTGGGACTTCCCGTGCCTTGTGATGACGAGGAAGAGGAAGAAACATTATTCAGCGACAAGCAGCTTATCCCCGAGGATACCGAATAATAAAAAAAGAAAGCCATCCGAGGTTTCGGATGGCCTTTTTATATTCAAGGGAGACTGATTTTTCGGTTATCTTAAAGACAGGACCGCGGTCTATCGCCGAAAGGGAAATATCCGTTTTGCTCCCTGTCTTATATTATGCATAAGCGCATTAAATGGTCATATTATTTTGCCGACTTTCTGATATAAAGAACGCCGAGTGTATTTGCTCCGCAATGTGCCGATACGGTACAACCTGCGCGGGAGATGATAAGCTCGCTGAAGGGGGCGGTAGCCTTGACCTGATCGACTACCTGCTGTACGATTTCAGGGTCACAGCCTGCGTGGGTAACAAAAACGCGCGAGAGATCAATATCCGAATAGTCGCTCAGTCGGTCGGCAACATACTGCTTTAAGGTTTCTGAATACTTTCCGCGGTATTTCTTGCTGACCCCCATAGAGCCGTCTTTAACTTCAATGCAGGGCTTAAGCTTTAAAAGATTTGCGCCGAGAGCAGCAAGTGCGGAGCATCTTCCGCCCTTGTGCAGATACTCAAGACTGTCGATAACGAAGGAAGCGTCGACGTTCGGGATAAGTTCATTAACCTTTTCATATACTTCCTTAGCCGAAAGACCTTCGGATACCCACTCAGCCGCCTTCATTATGAGAAGGCCTTCGCCTGTTGAAAGGTTTTTTGTGTCAACAACATAAACATCGTCATATTCATCGGCGGCGATACAGCTGTTCTGATATGTAGAGGACATAGTCGAGCTGATGGTAAAATGGACTATAGAGTAGCCTTCATCTACATATGGCTTGAAGAAGTTAAGCATATCATCAACGTTTGCAGCACTGGTCTTAGGTAAAATGCCGTGCTCGTCGTGATATTTATAGATATCGTCAGGGGTAATATCAATTCCGTCCTGATAGGAGCACTCGCCGAGATTTACGATAAGGGGAATGGTCTTTATATTAAACTTTTCCACTATTTCAGGTGGGAGATCACTGGTACTGTCGCGGGTAATAAGGACTTTTTTAGCTGCCAAAGTAAATACCTCCATAAACAAAGTTTTATTTATTTTACCACAATCCGATGTTTTTTTCAACAAAGATATTAGAAAGTTGGGCAATTGCATAATAATTACAAAACAAATGATTAGAGCAGGGAATAACCTCCAATAATCTATGTATACATACTTATGCTTGACAATATAAGGATTTGACGATAAAATTATATTGAATATTTATGTGATTTACTGACCTACCGTGACGAGCGCAAGGCTGTACGGCTGGGAATTTTCATACATACTTTAATTTTTACGGAGGAACATTTCTTAATGTCGGTTGAAAATAATACTAAGAAAAAGAAAGACACAAAAGCAAAATCAAATACAGTAAAAAAAGAAACAAAGAAATTTACTAAGCAGACCGGTAAGACTGCACCGAAAAAGCAGCCCGCAAGGAATACGGCAAACAAAAAAAGCACATCGCAAAAAAATCCTCTTCGCATAATTCCGCTCGGAGGACTCGGTGAGATAGGCAAGAATATTACTGTTTATGAGTATAAGCAGGATATTATCCTTGTCGATTGCGGAATGAGCTTTCCTGATGAGGATATGCCGGGAATAGATATCGTTATTCCCGATTTTTCTTATCTTGTACAGAATAAAGAGAGGATCCTCGGACTTTTTGTCACCCACGGACATGAGGACCATATCGGGGGAATACCCTATCTGCTTAGAGAGCTCAATGTTCCTATCTACGGAACCCGACTCACTTTAGGGCTTGTCGAGGGAAAGCTGCGTGAGCACAAGCTGCTCGGCGGCGCAAAGCTACACGTTACAAACCCCGGAGAAAAGGTAACGGTAGGCAGCTTCAGCGTTGAGTTTATCCATGTTAACCACTCTATTCCCGACGCGGTCGGTTTTGCTATCAAGTGCCCTGCCGGCACCGTTGTACAGACAGGAGACTTCAAGATAGATACAACGCCGATAGACGATCAGGTCATAGACCTTTCCCGTTTCGCAAAGCTTGGAAGCGAAGGTGTTCTGGCGCTTCTTTCTGACTCTACCAATGCTGAAAGACCGGGATATACCGCATCTGAAAAGGTGGTTGGAGAATCCTTTGCACATCTTTTCAGAAAAGCAGGGAGGAACCGCATAATTGTCGCAACCTTCTCATCGAATATCCACCGTATCCAGCAGATAATCGACGCGGCGGTAAGCTATAAGAGAAAGGTTGCCGTTTCGGGCAGAAGTATGATAAATGTAGTATCGGTTGCATCCGAGCTAGGCTATCTCAATGTGCCCGACAATGTGCTTATCGATATTGAAAGCATCAATAAATATCCTGCGGAACAGCTCGTTATAATCACCACAGGCAGTCAGGGCGAGCCGCTTTCGGCTCTGCACAGAATGGCATATAATGACCACAGAAATGTAGATATCGTACCGAACGATATGATAATCATTTCGGCGACCCCCATCCCCGGTAATGAAAAGCTAGTCAGCAAGGTCGTAAACGAGCTTATGAAGAGGGGCGCAGATGTTGTCTACGAAAAGATGTACGATGTACATGTTTCGGGTCACGCCTGTCAGGAGGAGCTTAAGCTTATGCTTTCGCTCGTAAAGCCGAAGTTCTTTATCCCCGCACACGGTGAGCAGAAGCATCTTTATAAGCACGCTATGCTTGCTAACGGAGTAGGTATCCCGAAAGAAAGAATACTCATTGCAAATATAGGCGATGTTATAGAGCTTACAAAGAACAGTATGAAAAAAACCGAAACGGTACAGTCAGGCAGAGTACTGGTTGACGGTCTCGGGGTGGGCGATGTAGGCAGCATAGTACTCAAGGACCGTAAGCATCTTGCCGATGACGGCATCATAGTAGTAGCCTTCACTATGGATACTTCCACTCGAGAGGTAGTTTCAGGCCCCGATATCGTGACAAGGGGATTTGTCTACGCTAAGGAGTCTGAGGAGCTTTTAGCTTTGATAACCAATGTGGCAGAGGATGCTATTGAGCGCTGCTATATTCAGAATATCAGAGACTTTAATACTATAAGGTCAAGGGTCAGAGATGCCGTTTCGCGCTATCTTTACGAAAACACAAGAAGAAGTCCTATGATACTGCCCATTATTATGGAGATATAAATTCGGAAAGGGGTTGCGTCTGTGAGAAGTCTTACACTAAAAACAAAAATACTTGCGGTAATGATAGCATTTTGCTTATGCGTTACCGTGGTGACATTTTTGCTTAATCCCTATGCTTCTATTGCGGTCGCAGCTCTTGGTATAATTGTTACAGTCACACTTATCAGGGCAATAGATCTGATTTCAAATATCGGGGTTCTCGATCTAAAGCTGATCAGGTTTTCTAAAAAATTAGATAAGCTCTGTAAAGAGGCTTCAAATATCGTCGTTATGGGTCACAAGTTCTCCGACCTTGACTCTATAGGAGCCTCCTACGGACTGTACTCTCATCTTCGTAATAAGTATAAGGTAAAGCTCCTGCTTAATAAGGAGAACACACTCGGCAGACCGCTTGTGGATCTTATCTGTTACAGCGATAAGGAGTGTAAATTTTACGGAGAGGCTGATATAGACGGGCTTGTAAATGATAAGACTCTGCTTATTGTGGTGGACACCCACCGCCCCAGCCTTATGGATTTTGAGCGTGCGTATGAAAAGGCTGGTAAGATCGTTATAATCGATCATCACCTTAAGGCATCCGATTTTGCACCGAGAGCTACGCTTAGTTTTCTTAAGAGCTCGGCATCCTCGGCTTGTGAGATATGCACGGCTATAATCAAAACGCAGAGCGCCCGACAGATCGAAAGAGTAGCCGCCAACGCGCTTTTTGCGGGCATTATGCTTGACACGAAAAACTTTGTTATGAATACAGGGCCCGATACCTTCAGAATAGCGTCGTATCTGCGTCAGCAAAAGGCTGAGCCCAAGACCGTAAAACAGCTCTTTTCGGAGAGCATCGAGGTCTGCAAAAGAAAGTATGAGATCATTGCGGACGCACATATCTATGACGACTGCGCCATTTCTAAGAGTGAAGTAAACGACGGTTATTCACGGGTCTGTGCCGCACAGGCGGCAGATGAGCTGCTGACCATCAGCGGAGTCAGAGCGTCGTTTGTTATCTGCCCGTCGGCAGACCGCATAAACATATCGGCACGCTCCTTTGGAGATATGAATGTAAAGAAAATAGTAGAAAAGCTCGGCGGCGGCGGTCACAGAACGGTGGCGGCCTGCCAGATAAGAGCCGACAGCTACGATATGGCTTATAAGCTGCTCATCGGTGCTATAAATGAGTACAAAGCCGAACAAATGAAATAGATATACAGGAAAGGTGATATATAATGAAGGTTATTTTATTACAGGATGTTAAGGGACACGGTAAAAAAGGTGAGCTTGTAAATGTGTCCGACGGATATGCAAGAAACTTCCTTTTCCCGAAAAATCTTGCTCGTGAGGCAAATGCCGCCGCTATGGCTGAGTTCAACAGTAAGGCAGAGGCAAAGGTTCATCACTATGAAGAGGAAAAGGCAGCCGCGAAGGCAACCGCCGCTTTGATAGAGGGCAAAAAGGTCGAGATAAAGGCAAAGGCAGGCTCGAGCGGAAAGCTTTTCGGATCGGTCACATCAAAGGAAGTCACAGAAGAGCTTAACCGTATGCTTGGAACCAAGATAGAAAAGAAAAAGCTCACTGTTGCCGATATCAAGAATTTCGGTGAGTATACAGCAACCGTTAAGCTTTTCACCGAAATAACAGCATCCTTCACAGTTGTAGTATCTCCGGCAGAAAAATAACGAAAGGAACTTGAAAATGAGTCCTGATTTTGATTTTACCGCTTCTGCAGTGGGTATGGAGCTTCCTCATTCTGAAGAGGCAGAGCAGGCGATACTGGCGTCAATTCTTATCGACCCGCCTACGCTTAATCTCGTTGCTACCGATATGGAAGTAGAATATTTCCTGCTTCCTCAGCATAGGGTCATATACAGAACGCTTTGCTCAATGATCGAGCTTAAAGGTCATGCTATCGATTTCGTGTCGCTTTTAGAGCAGCTAAAAGCTGACAGTACGGTGTATGACGAGGCGGGGTGGAAGGCTTATCTTACACAGCTGATGAAGATGTTTGTCGTTCCTGCTAATATCGGTACATATGTTGAGATAGTAAAGGAACGCTATTTTGCGCGTTCTCTGCTTGGCGCCGCAGGCGATATCATAAAGAATGTAAACGAACACCTTGTCGACGCAAACGAGCTGCTTGAAAGGGCGGAAAACTCTATTTACAGCATCCGTCAGGGCAGGGAGGTTTCGGGACTTACTCATATCAAGTCGGTCATCCTGAATGAGACCTATGACCGCCTGAACAAGATGGTAAATCCCGAAACGAGAAACGATTATATCGGGATCCCGACAGGAATATCTGCGCTCGATAAGGTAACAACGGGACTTAATAAGTCCGACCTTATCATACTCGGTGCGCGTCCCGGTATGGGTAAGACCTCGCTTGCACTGAATATTGCCCGTAATGTTGCAGTAAATGCCAAGAAAACAGTCTGCTTCTTCTCGCTCGAAATGACAAGAGATCAGCTCGCGCAGAGAATGTTATCAAACGAGGCGTCTATCGAGAGCCAGAAGCTCCGTACAGGAGAGCTCACTCCCGATGAGTGGACAAGGCTTGCTCAGGCGGGTAAAATGCTTGGCGAGGCAGAGCTTTATTTTGACGAAACGGCAGGGATAACCGTTCAGCAGATGAAGGCAAAGCTCCGCCGTATGAAGAAGGTCGACCTTGTTATTATCGACTACCTCGGACTTATCGCTCCCTCAAGCAACCGAAAGAACGACAACCGCGTTCAGCAGGTACAAGAGATTACCGGAGCTTTGAAGGCGATGGCTAAGGAGCTTCGCATTCCTGTACTTTGCTGCGCTCAGCTTTCGCGCGGTACCGAGGCAAAGGGCAAAAGCCACAAGCCCGCCCTTTCCGACCTTCGTGAGTCGGGTTCTATCGAGCAGGATGCCGATCAGGTACTTTTCATCTATCGTGATACTTATTACGACAATGAAAAGGACGAGGAAAACAGAGGCGATCCGAACAAGGCAGAGATCATCATAGCTAAAAACCGTCACGGCAGCGTAGATACTGTCGAGCTGCATTGGGACGGCAAGTTTACACGCTTTGCTTCGCAGGATGTGTTTAGATAAATGATCGGAAAAATTAAAAACACAATAAATAAATATGATATGCTTTCGGCTTCTTC
The DNA here is from genome assembly GCA_045591645.1 of Acutalibacteraceae bacterium. Classification (GTDB taxonomy): domain Bacteria; phylum Bacillota; class Clostridia; order Oscillospirales; family Acutalibacteraceae; genus SFWF01. The sequence continues at coordinate 48,513 of JAZNTG010000011.1, forward strand.
GGATGTGACCGTTGCGTTATCGGGGGGAGCCGATTCGGTATGTCTTTTATATGCTCTGTATGAGCTGAGGGACGAATTCGGGCTTACAATTTCGGCTTTTCACTTAAACCACTGCCTCAGAGGCGCGGAGTCGGACAGAGATGAAGGCTTTGTAAAAGAGCTTTGCCAAAAGCTCGGTATACCGCTCGCTGTAGAGCGTCGGGATATAAAAGCCGAAGCTGAGCGTAGGGGAGAGAGCATAGAGCTTTGCGCCAGAAATATCCGCTACGAGCTTTATAAAAAGCACGCAAACGGACTTGTGGCGGTAGCTCATACCGAGAGCGATAACCTTGAAACGGTAATTTATAATATGACTCGTGGAAGCGGCATAAAGGGACTTGGCGGAATACCGCCCGTAAGGGATATATTTATCCGACCTCTTATCGAATGTACTCGCCGCGAGGTTGAGGAATATCTCAGGGGAAAGGATATCTGCTTTGTTACCGATTCAAGCAACCTTTCGGACGATTATTCAAGAAATTATATAAGGCACAACATAGTGCCTGCTTTAAAGAGAATAAATCCGTCCGCCGAACAGACTGTAGGTGCAAACAGCGAGGCTCTTCGCGAGGATGCGGATTTTCTTAGTGGTATGGCAACTAAGATATACTCTATAATCGCAAAAGAGGACCGACTTGATGCGGCTATGCTGAAAGAACAGCATCCTGCCATCGCAAAGCGTATACTTTCTATGCTCTATTTTGAGCAAAGCGGAAAAAATGCCGATAATCTTCATATAAACAGAATGTATGAAGTTCTGAGAGACGGCGGCAAGGCAAGCCTTCCTTGCGGTTTTTCCGCAGAGTCTGACGGCAAACGGTTTAGAATATACCGTGAGGGCGGCAAGGCTGAATTCAGGTATGAAACCGAGCTGGTTTACGAAAAGGCACAGAAAAGTTACAATGTTTACAATTTGTTATTAAAAAACAGGGTTGACTGTGATAAAATAAAAGGCAAATTGACCGTGAGAATCCGAAATGAGGGCGACAGCATAAGACTCGCGGGCAGAAACTGTACAAAAAGTCTGAAAAAGCTTTTTAATGAGCTTAAGATCCCGACTGAAGAGCGTGAAGCATTACCTGTTGCGGCAGATGATGAGGGCGTTGTCTGGATACACTCGGTCGGAGTAGCTGAGCGCGTGAAGATTGATGCAAATACAGAAAACATAGTCTGCTTTAATGTTAATAAATCATTATTTTCGGGGGAAGTTAAAAATGATTGACAGATCAGATATTGCTGAGGTACTGCTCAGCGAAGAACAGATAAGCGAGATAGTAAAAAAGCTCGGCAAACAGATAACCGAGGATTATAAGGGAAAAAATCTACTTGTAGTCAGTGTGCTCAAGGGCTCGGTTATGTTTATGGCAGATCTGCTCAGAGAGATAAAGATACACTGCAAGATAGATTTTATGGCAGTATCCTCTTATGGCTCGGGCACATCTACATCGGGCGCGGTCAAGATCATAAAGGATCTTAATATCGACCTTTCGGGATACGACCTTCTTATAGTAGAGGACATACTTGACTCGGGCGTTACCCTGTCAAATCTTCGTGATCTTCTTATGACCAGAAAGCCTGCGAGCTTTAAGATATGCACATTTCTTGATAAGCCTGAGAGGCGCAAGGCAGACGTTTATGCCGATTATGTCGGCGCTGAGATACCCGATGCTTTCGTGGTAGGCTACGGTCTTGACTATGATGAAAAATATAGAAATCTGCCTTTCTTGGGTATTCTGGACCCAAAGGTTTACACTAAATAAGAATTACAGAAAGGACGTGGGTTTTTGAATAAAAATTTGCGTAACGTTTTGCTCTACCTTGGAATTCCGATAATACTGATTATTGCTGTTGTTGCGGTTTCCCTTGGTACTCAGCAGGTTGATCAAAAGAAATATTTTGACATTGTCGAGATGTTTCACAATAATGAGATTTCGGAATATCATCTCAACCTTTACAGCGGTGAGCTGAAATACAAGCTTCGTGATGACGGAAAGACTTACCGTTATACAGTAGCGGATCCAAATGTTTTTTATAACGACATTAATAAGATCGTTATGGAAACCAATGAAAAGTACAGAGATACCGATACAAGCCTTATGATCAAGATGGATTATAAGAGCGGCAGAGAGGGGTCGTGGCTTGTAAGCCTTGTTCCCACTATACTCACTATAGGTGTGCTTGTTTTCTTCTGGATATTTATGACCAGAAAAATGGGCGGCGGTATGGGAATGGATAAGACTATGAGCTTCGGAAAGGCGAAGGTCAAAAAAGCCGATCCCAAGAAAAAGACCACATTTGCCGATGTTGCAGGTGCTGACGAGGAAAAGGCTGAGCTTGTCGAGGTAGTAGACTTCCTGAAGGACCCCAAACGCTTTAATGAGCTCGGTGCAAAGATACCTAAGGGAGTTTTGCTTGTAGGCCCTCCCGGTACAGGTAAGACCCTGCTTGCAAAGGCTGTTGCGGGTGAAGCGGGCGTGCCCTTCTTCTCAATCTCAGGCTCAGACTTTGTTGAAATGTTTGTCGGTGTCGGCGCCTCGCGTGTGCGTGACCTTTTTGATGAGGCTATGAAGAATGCTCCGTCTATCGTATTTATTGATGAGATCGATGCAGTAGGACGTCAGAGAGGCGCGGGTCTCGGCGGCGGTCACGATGAAAGAGAGCAGACCCTCAATCAGCTTCTTGTTGAAATGGACGGCTTCGGCGAAAATACAGGCGTTATCGTTATCGCGGCAACAAACCGCCCCGATATACTCGACAAAGCGCTTCTGCGTCCGGGTCGTTTCGACCGTCAGATAACCGTAAACTATCCCGATGTAAAGGGAAGAGAGGATATACTCAAGGTCCATTCGCGCGGAAAGCCGCTCGGACCTGATGTAAATCTCAAAAACATCGCTCATTCAACGTCGGGCTTCACGGGTGCCGATCTTGCCAACCTTCTAAATGAAGCGGCTCTGCTTGCAGCACGCAAGGGACTCAAGGCTATCACTCAGGAGCAGATCGAAGAAGCTACTATAAAGGTAGTTATGGGTACCGAGAAGAAGTCTCACGTAGTTAAGGATAAGGATAAGATGATAACCTCTTATCATGAGGCCGGCCACGCTATCGTTTCCTACTTCTTACCCACTCAGGATCCCGTTCATCAGATATCTATTATTCCGCGCGGTATGGCGGCAGGATATACGATGTATCTGCCTACAGAGGAAAAGGGCCATACCTCTAAAAAGCAGCTTATCGAACAGATATGCTCGTTGCTCGGCGGACGTGCTGCTGAACAGCTCACTCAGGATGATATCTGCACAGGCGCCTCTAACGATATGCAAAGAGCGACCGATATCGCCCGTCAGATGGTCACCAAGTACGGTATGAGCGACAAGCTCGGACTGGTCGTTTACGGCAATGATAATAACGAGGTGTTCCTCGGCAGAGATTTCTCATCAACCCCCAACTATTCGGAAAGAATTGCTGCTATGATAGACGAAGAAATAGAAGCTATTGTTATGACTCAGTATGACAGAGCCATTGAGATACTGAAGGCTAATATGGATAAGCTAAACCAAGTAGCACGTATACTCTTCAACGAGGAAAAAATATCGGGTGATGATTTCAGAGCAATAATGGAAACAAAGGCCGAATAATTATTGAACAAAAAAACTCCGACACTGTCGGAGTTTTTTATCTATTTAATGAGTTTTTGTTGGCGTATATCATTTCCGATAAATCTCTTGGTATCATAATTTCCCATCAGACGTGAGGCAACGCGCCGCGTATATCTCTTTTCAATATCGTCTATTGAAAGATTGGTGCTTATAATGGTAGACTTTCCTTCAAGCAGACGCGAATCAATGATATCGTTTACCAAAGAGACGGTGAAGGCTGATAGAAACTCAGTACCGAGGTCATCGATGACCAGAAGATCGCAGGAAAGCAGCGAATCGCGCTTTTCGGTCTCGCCGCTGTAGGAGAAATGCTCTTTCTCAACTGCTGAAAAAAGTTTCCCCGCAGGTCCGTAAACTACGCCGTATCCTTTGGCACTTACTGCAGATACTATTGCAAGGGAAAGGTGTGTTTTTCCAAGTCCTGTCTGACCCATAAATAAAAGTGAGCCTGACGCTTGCGGAAAATCCTCTACAAACTTTTTGCATCTTGAAAGTATCAAAGCTGCGCGACGACGTGGATTAATACCCTTATCATCGGTCACATCGGGGTAATAGCTAAGGTCAAAATTATCAAAACGGCAGTTGCCGAGCGGCATAGCCTTGGAAAGCTCTTCTTCAACAAGTGTTTTTGCAATGTCTTTTACACAGTCGCAGTAGTCACCGTTAAAGTACCCCGAATCTCCACACCTTGTGCAAAAAAACTCAGGCTTTACAATATTCTCATCTTTTAGCAGCTGCTTATACTTTGAATTGAGCAGATCGCTCATTTTCCGAAATTCCGAAAGCTTGTCCTTATCATCTGAAAAAGCGGCAATAGCAATAGCGGGCCCGAGATGCAAAAGTCCCTCCTCCACCGTTTTGAAATCCTCGCTTTTGGTGCGCAGCTCGGACAGCTTCTTTTCGTATTCAGCCTTTGCTGTCTTTACGGCATCGTTTTTAATTTTCAGTGCCTTTTGATATATTTCGCTTCGGTATCCCATATTACACCTCACAAAAATTAGTCAACGCTGTCGAGCATCTTTTCAAACAGTGCCTTATCATATGAAGGCGCATCGTCGGTATAGCTTTGCCGCTTCTCAGCGACCGACTTAGTATCAGTGACCGACTTATAGCCCTTGCTGTGCCAGCTTTCAAGTATCTTATTTATGTAGGGCATAGAAAGCTTTGCCTTTGAGTCTACACAGCTGTCATATGCTGCTTTTAGCATCTCACGTGAAAAGCCCCACTGCACTACCCAGTTTTCCGAGTATTCAAGCTCTTTTGTACTGGGCTGTCGGTGCTCGATGCCAAAGGCTCTTTCGACCATTGCCCAGGCGGATTTCTGACGGCTGAGCTTTTCTATCTGCTCTTCGGCGGCAACAACCGAGTCTACTCCCGCTTCCTGCCACCTGCGTGCGGTATCGTTTATAAATCTTATCGAGCTTTTACCCTCGCTTATGGAATATTCTATTATCATAAGTATGAGCGATACCTCCATACCGTCATCGGCATAGAGAGAAACGAGGCTTTGCATTTCTGAAAATCTTAAAGGACGTTTGAATTTCAGCTCGGCTTCACGGAGCAGAAAGACGACCTTCTCATCCGTATTGCCCATCATCGCGATCTCCTCGCGGGTGGGCAGAGCAGCCTCGGTTTTGGCAGTGCTTCGCTTGTCAGCGGTTTTTTTGAATTCAACAGTATTGTTCTTTGTAAAAACTCCCGCATCACACCAAAAGTTAAGAGCATCCTTTACGTTATCCAGAGGAATACCGAGATATTCTGCTGAGGCGGCAGGGTCAATGCCCGTTGAAATGTTGCTCATAGTATAAAGCAGCACACGAAGCTGTTCTGCCGAGGCAAGCTTGATATACGTCTTTACGACTTCGCTCGGCACCATAAAAACGCTCTGCATACAGGACGGATTTAACATATAATCCATAACGGGCACTCCTTTCTTAAAACGGGGACAAAATCCCACAATAATGTAATTATTTTAACATAATTTTTTTTCCTTGTAAATAAGATATTTTGTAAAATAATCTATTGACAAAATCGGGCAACTATCTTAACATTAATATATATGTATTTTTACGGAGAGTGATTTTGAGTGGCAATTTTAACAACAGGCGGCGCAGGTTATATCGGTAGCCATACTTGTATTGAGCTTAGCAAAGCAGGCTATGATGTAGTCGTTGTCGATAATCTTGATAACAGCAGCGACAAGTCGCTTGAGAGGGTAGAAAAGATCGTTGGAAAGAAAATAAAGTTTTATAAGGAGGACGTCCGTGATAAGGACGCTCTGAGAAGGATATTTAAGGAAAACAATATCGAAGCGGTTATTCATTTTGCAGGACTCAAGGCAGTAGGCGAGTCGGTAGCAAAGCCGATAGAGTACTATGATAACAATCTTATCAGCACAATTTCTCTTTTAGAGGTTATGAGAGAATTTGATTGCAAGCGCCTTGTGTTCTCCTCATCCGCCACTGTTTACGGTGTCGCAACCGAGGTCCCGCTTAAAGAGGATATGCCGCTTGGCGCTACCAATCCTTACGGCAGAACAAAGTATTTTATTGAGGAGATACTTCGCGATGTTTATGTTTCGGATAAGAGCTGGAGCATAGCGCTTCTCCGTTACTTTAATCCCATCGGCGCTCACGAGAGCGGAACCATCGGAGAGGACCCGAAGGGTATCCCCAATAACCTTATGCCCTATATCGCTCAGGTAGCTGTCGGCAGACTGGAGAAGCTTAGCGTATTCGGAGACGACTACGAAACACCCGACGGAACAGGTGTGCGCGATTACATACACGTCGTCGATCTTGCGTACGGTCACGTAAAGGCTGTCGGCTGGACTTTAGAGAACCAAGGCTGTGAAGCCATAAACCTCGGCACAGGCATTGGCATTTCAGTGTTAGAGCTCAGAAACGCTTTTGTAAAGGCATCGGGTGCAGATGTACCTTATGTCGTAGCACCGAGACGCCCTGGAGATATTGCGGAGGTTTACGCGGATGCTTCTAAAGCAAAGGAAATGCTTGGATGGGAAGCCGTGCGCGGAGTTGACGAAATGTGCGCAGACTCTTGGAGATGGCAGAAGAACAATCCCAACGGATATAATGAATAAATGATAAGATAAAAGGACAGTAAAATGAAGGCTATAGGATTTGATAACGATAAATATCTGAAGATGCAGTCGGAGCATATTATGGAGCGAATCTCAAAATTCGGAGGTAAGCTCTATCTTGAGTTTGGTGGAAAGCTTTATGACGACTATCACGCTTCAAGAGTTCTCCCCGGCTTCAAACCGGACAGTAAGCTAAAGATGCTGCTTGAAATGAAGGATCAGGTAGAGATCGTTATCGCTATTAATGCAGCCGATATTGAGAAGAACAAGGTAAGAGGGGATCTCGGAATAACATATGATGTCGACACTCTTCGTCTCATTGATATATTTCGGAGCATCGGACTTTACGTCGGCAGTGTAGTAATGACAAGATATGCCTCTCAGCCGCAGGCGAAAGCCTTTAAGAAAAGACTTGAGGGTCTCGGTATAAAGGTATATAAACATTATATAATAGAGGGATATCCCTCCAATATATCTAAAGTGGTGAGTGATGAGGGCTACGGCAAGAACGAGTATATCGAGACCGACCGCGAGCTCATTGTAGTTACTGCCCCAGGACCGGGAAGCGGTAAAATGGCGACCTGCCTCTCTCAGCTTTATCATGAGCATAAAAGGGGAATAGAAGCAGGCTATGCCAAGTTCGAGACCTTCCCGATCTGGAATCTTCCCCTCAATCACCCTGTGAACTATGCTTACGAGGCGGCTACTGCCGATCTTAACGATGTTAATATGATCGACCCCTTCCATTTGGAGGCTTACGGAAGCCTTGCTGTAAACTATAATCGCGATGTCGAGATATTTCCCGTCGTAAAGGCAATGCTTGAAACCATATTTGACGAGTGTCCGTACAAATCGCCGACCGATATGGGAGTAAATATGGCAGGAAACTGTATCGTTGATGATGAAACCTGCAGAGCGGCATCGTGTAACGAGATAGTCAGAAGATATTATACCGCCCTGTGTGAAGCAAAAAGCGGAAAGGTCAGCGAGGAAACGGTATACAAGCTTGAGCTGCTTATGAAAAAAGCGGGAATAAACGCGACAGACCGTAAGGTCATCTGTCCCGCACTTGATAAGGCGGCGCTTACAGGACTTCCCGCGGCAGCAATGGAGCTTCCTGACGGCAGGATCGTCACAGGAAAGACCTCCAGTCTGCTGGGCTCGTCCTCAGCGTTACTTTTAAATGCTCTTAAAGCGCTTGCGGGAATAGATGATGACGTGCATTTGATTTCTCCTGCAGTTATCGAACCGGTACAGCACCTGAAGGTCGACCACCTCGGAAACCGTAATCCCAGACTTCATACCGATGAGGTGCTGGTAGCGCTGTCCATCTGTGCCGCGACCGATCCTGTAGCAGAGTCCGCTATGGAGCAGCTCGGAAACCTTCGCGGCTGTGAGGTTCATTCGTCGGTAATGCTCTCCCAGATAGACGAAAAGATATTTAAACGGCTGGGAGTCAACCTTACCTGCGAGCCTAACTATAAGGATACGCGTGAGATCCACGCAATTTAAAGCAAACAAAAAATGTAAATGGGGCTGCTTATGTTAAAGCGGCCCCATATTATTAATAATTTTTCGCGAATACGGTAATATTTTATTGTTTTTATACATTTATTATAAGATGACATAACAAATATTTGGTAAAATTAGGTGATTTTTTGTAATTTTATTAAAAAATTACTAAATTGTGCAGAAAATGTCATCAATAATACATTTATTTTCATATTCTACCTTGATATAATTTACGAGAGGTAAAATAGATTTTTATCTTTTAGTATTTTAATGAAAAGGAGAAAATGTTATGCAAAAGAAATTGCTTGCCGTTTTGTGTGCAGTTGCAATTGTGCTCACCTCCCTTTGCGGAGCATTGCTCACAGTTGCTGCTAACAGCGGCGCAGAACTTCCTAGCGCGACCATAGGTGACCTTACCTCTATGGTAAACGGCGGAGGAGATTACTATGACTCTTATGAGGAGATCGACAGTCTGACTGCGCTCAATACCGCTAAGTCAATATCGGTTACTCCCGTCAGTCGTCCTATAGAGAAAGGAGTCGACCATGGAAGTAGCTTGGTGGCGACCTTCAGCTATGCTGATGCAATAGCTATGGCGGACGTTGAGGGATATCTGTACTATGTCGATGTTTCAGCTAACACCGACGCGACAAATCCGGTTAATCTGACCATAAAGAACCATGGAGAAGGGGCGATTAACACAGGAGTATACGGCTGGGCCAGTGTCGCTAAGACAAACGGTTCAACTCCCACTGTATATCTTTTAGCAGATGACAGTGTAGAGGGAACCACCTGGACTGCTCAGGCTCTCCCCACCGATCGCGAAGACCTTACTGCTAACGTTTACGGAGATAGACAGGCAAACTCAGGCATAAATCTGCCCGTAGGCTTTAAGGGATATATCTATATTCCCACGGATTGCTACCATGTAACTACTATAAGCTACCAGACGATAAAAGTATATATGTCGGCTCAGATCGATCTTCCCGAAGCTAAGTATTACATCAGCGCACCCATGTTCGTCACAGGCTTTGCAACAGATAAGGTTACATATGTCGGTGATGCCAACACAGTTAACCTCGATGCAGTAGTTGGTGGCGAAGAAGATTCTGCAAACGGAGATACTGCCTTCGGCGTATCAAATTCAGCAATCACTGAAGAAGAAGGATATGGTATAGCTACAGAGGTAGAAAACACCAGCGGATTACCTGTTAAGCTTTACAAAGGCGACTTCTCAGGAACCGGAAGCATTGAGATGAC
>JAZNTG010000012.1:0-6126 GCA_045591645.1 Acutalibacteraceae bacterium
GGCGTGTTTGCCTTGGCAAACCGCCAAACAAAGACGCTTGCGTCTTTGTGTTTATTATTGATGTCGCTACTTATGCAGTTTGCAAAGCAAACTGCTGTGCGATGCGAAGCATCGGGCTTAGCCCGTAGCAGGGGGAGTAAAGTACATTTTATAGCATCATATTTGCACAATTGAAGTATAGTAACACGCAAAAACAAGGGCGGACTTCATAGTAACACAAAAGTAACAACACTTTTTCTTGATTTGTGCTATAATATAGGTGATTGGAGGTGATATGATGGAATTTAAGGATAAAATAAAGCAACTGCGAATACAAAAAGGACTCACACAGGCGCAATTAGCAGAAAAACTATTTGTGAGTCGTAGCACTGTTGCAAAATGGGAAAACGGTCTGGGATTGCCCAATCCCGAATCTATGGCTATGTTAGAAAAACTCTTTGATATTAACGCCTTTGAGCTTGCCACCGAAGAGCCTGAAAAAGTAATCGTAAAAAAGAATCGGAAGCTACGGAGTATTGGTCAGATTATCGGATGGTCAGCAATTATCTTTTTGCTTATTGCAATGATTTTTCTTCCGCTTGCAATTCATAATGGAAAATATGGCTTCACTCCGGATATGACTGCCGGAAGTTACGCAAATAGTGACTATATTGACACCGGCGATTATCGAATTTATTATTTTACATTCGGTGGTGTTTTGGAAGATGGTCAAAATTGGTCGGATTTACAGGGGTTCAAGCCAGTAAAAAAGCATTTATGGGGTTTTACTGTTTCGGAAGACGACTACACATATAAAGTGTTTACCAAAGACAATTATGTTGTTGGAAGACTCTATACCATCAAAGGAGAAGGTGGGTATTACAATCTAATTGATAAAGCCGGAATATATAAAGTCGAGGAGCCGGGGACGCCGGCAATCTGGAATATTCCCGGCGAATTGATTACAGCTACAACGATTACGATCTCAGGTGTAGAATATGAGCTTCAAGAAGGATTCTTTTTCATTACTGACGAGCCTGTAAGATACTTTAAAATTGGCGATGAATGGTATGATGTAGAATAATATAAGTTGCAATTTTGTCCTACAAACACAGAAACACAAATCGGCTTCTTTGGTCCTCATCACACTACGCCTTCTCAACCCGAGGTTGAAAAATATCAACCTTTGTTTTATTGCAAACGTATATGCAATATGGTATAATCAAATCAACAAAGGAGGCGTGTTATAATGGACAATACAAATATAATTTTAGCCGCAAATATACAAAAATATCGAAAAAAGTGCGGATTTACACAGGAAGGACTTGCCGAGAAGTTAGGAGTTACCTTTCAGGCGGTTTCTAAATGGGAAAATGCAAAGAGCGCGCCAGATATATTACTTTTGCCTGAACTGGCTGATTTTTTTGGAATTTCTATCGATGAATTATTGTTGGGTGAATGTCGTATTAAAACGAAATTGTGTGATGAAACGAAAGATCCCTTGATTTTGCGTGCAATAAAAATAGCCCAAGATAAAAAATACATATCTACATCTATTTTACAACGCTCTTTGAATATTGGATACAATACTGCTAAAAGAGTTATTGAGGATATGTGTAAGTGTGGATATCTGAAAAAAGACACAACTGCTCCCTACGATAGATATACGCATACGGAGAATATTGAATCAAATAGTTGAAATTTTGATAGACAAGAAATATAAATATTATTGCTTTTGTGCTCACAAAAGCAGTGCTTCGTATGTCTTAATTAAAGACTACAACAAAATTACGGTTATTTTGCTATGCGAAAAGTCCGCACAAACCAAAGGCGCCCTCTGGGAGGGAGCTGGATTTTGCGGAGCAAACTTGCCGTCAAGCTTGCGAGACAGGCAGCCTGAGTACCTCTCTCTATTTTTGTTGACAAAAAAATGTATTTATGATATAATTATAAAAATACAATTTGTTGGGAGAAAAGATATATGGCAACTTTCACATCAATTATTGAGGATATAAAGCACCTTTCGAGTTTTTCCGAAAAAACAAGTTTTTTGACAGTAATTCTAACTTCTTTTCAAGATAAAAAGGTAAAAATCACACTTGAAGACAAAAAAGAACTCTCTGCTTTTGCATTTGAGGAAATAAACAAACTTATTGCATTGATTCCAACACTCCAAACATACAAAGAAAAAGACGAAATTTTCGGATATGAGGATAACCTTCTCGGGATTGTTATGTTTTGCCACGCCTCACCCGCAGAGATCAGCGAAACGAATTTGAATAATATAAAAACGCTGACGGCACTTGTTGATAAAGAAAGATTTGTCGAAAATGCAATCGATAATATTTTCAAGAATAATCAAAATGATAAAGCAACTGTAAATCAACTCCTTGCCTCCGTTATTCCCTTAAAGGACGAATTTCAGAAAGGACAAATATATCAAGGATTACTTCATTATCAAGGCAATATAAGCAATCTTCCGTTAGATTCAAAGATATTATTTGCTGACTATATTTCTTCCGAATTAAAACGCTACCTTGATGCTCCTCTTGATGATGTTATAGTCAATAATTTAGAGTTTGCCTGTGATGTTTCAAAATATTTTATAAATGATACCATTATTTCTCTTTTGAACGATATTTTGAAACTTGAGAAAAATAACGTTAATTATTATGCAATATCTACACTGCTGAACGCTGGTCAAACCATTCCCTCAAATATTATTGCAGCTCTTGCCAACGATATTGTATATGCCGATATGACTTATGCGATTTTAAAGCAGCACGGATTGCAATCCCTTTTCCCTGCTGAATTGTCCACCCCTGAGTATCTTGCAAAAAGCGACTTGGTTCATTGGTTGACATATCCTACAGAACTCGGAAAACAACCTGATCAGATAGAATATCTTGGCAAGGTAAAAAAGAAAGAAGAATATTACATTTTCCGTTATATATCCGATAGTGATAACTTGGGAGAGGATCGAAAAAATCAGTGGCTAATTGGTTGGTCAAATGATGAAGGCGGTACTTTTAGCAATTTTGACTTATACTCTGACTTTGAACAAAAAACAATCGAAAAAACTTTAAAGAACATAAAAAAGCGATTGCTTTAACTTTAATAAAGGGCTGACCATTTGTCAGCCCTTTCGTTGTACAACGAAAACCCCGCCATAGTGGGGAGGCATAAAGGCTTTGCCGATGAGCAGAAGACAAATAGAAATCAGCGAAGATTGTCCTTGTGTCAAAGGCTCCTTTGTGTAAAGGGAGGCTTTTTTCTACCTCCCGGAAGGTAATCAAACGGACTTTTGATATGTCAATGTCAAAAGTGCCTTTGCGTTGATTTTGGCAAAATCTTGTTGTCTTTAATTAAGTCAGTGGTTGTCATGAAAATTGACAAGGCATAGATGAACATAAAAAAGGCTCCCTTTACACAAGGGAGGCTTTTTCTTTGCCTGCAAGTGCGCACTTACTCACCACTATTGAGGTGGTGCAATTCAAATAATGCAACAAGCCTCCTACACGGAAGAATCCCTGTCGGAGGCTACTATCATTCTTTAATAAGATCAATCAATTTTTGATACCGTTCGTTTGCTTTTAATATTTCAAAGCGCTGATCTGTAAGCTTAGCTACTAAATTCTGATGTCTATCAATCCTCTTATGGTATAATCCGTGAGGAATCGAATTCAAAAGCGGAGTTTTTGTCTTAGTATTACTATCTATCGTCGCATAATCATTTAAATCGTAATTCACCATTTTTTCAAGATACGATAGAGCTTTATCAGGATCTCCGTCTTTTAGATAAATCTCGGCAAGAAGTGCATAGAGGTCGCCGTGCTCACGATGATGAATGGGCGGCAAAACCTCTAAATATTTTGAAAAGAAGAATTGGCTTCAAAGGCTGATGATAAAAGGGAATTTAAAACTCGGATACGGCGATGCTTGCATCAGCGCGCAGCGATTTAAGAAAGATGCGAAAAGATTTGAAGAGGAATTCACCAAGAGAAAAACGATAGATGTGTGAATGGAATAAAATTTTTTTTCAAACCCCCTTGACTTTATTACTTTAATGTGCTATAATCCAAATATCATAAAAATAAATGCGTTTGAACAGGAAAAAGTAGGCTTGGAAAAAGCTTTCAGAGAGTTGCCGGTCGGTGCGAGGCAATAAGCGACACCATTCCGAATACGTCTTGCAAGCAGTGCACCGAACGAAATGTGTTTTTAGTAGGCTGCAACGGGAGTTCCCGTTATAGAACGAGAGTGTTGTTTGACACTTTACAAGGCCGCGATCGCGAGATGGCGGTAAACTGAGGTGGTACCACGGGTTTTCTCGTCCTCTGTATTCTAAACGGAATACGGAGGGCGTGTTTTTTTGCCGTACATCGGTTTTTCTCCGTAATTCCAAGCTCAAAAGGAGGTAAAAAAAACATGACAGACGCACAACTTTACACAATTATCGCGCTCTGCGTTTACGCGATCGCGATGGCACTGATCGGCTGTATAAGCTACGGAAAATCCAAGACGCTTGACCACTTCCTTATAGGTGGAAGAAACATCGGCGCGTGGGTAACCGCATTTGCTTACGGAACCACCTACTTTTCGGCGGTCGTATTCGTTGGATATGCCGGACAACACGGTTGGAATATTGGTATCGGTGCTATATGGATCGGTATCGGAAACGCCGTTCTCGGTTGTCTTCTTTCTTGGCTTCTTTTTGCAAACCGCACGAGAAAGATGACGAAGAAGCTTTCGGCAAAAACTATGCCTGAATATTTCGGGAAGAGATATGACTCGAAGGGAATGAAGATCTTTGCGGCAATCATAATTTTCGTATTCCTCGTTCCTTACTCGGCGGCGGTATACAAAGGACTCGGATCGCTTTTCAGTGCAGTCTTCCCGGGCGTCGAAACATGGGTGTGGATGCTTATAATTGCCTGCCTTACCGCAGTTTATCTCGTTGCAGGCGGATACATAGCTACCGCTTACACTGATCTTGTTCAGGGAATAGTTATGATAGCTGGCGTTGTATGCCTTATCTTTGCCGTCCTCGGTCACGATAGCGTCGGCGGTGTTACCGGACTTATTGAAAATCTGAAAAACTTCGTTCCTTCCGCCGAAGGCGATAAGGTTACGGGAGATCAGCTCACGAGTATTTTCGGCGGCTCGGCATTTAAATTCCTTTGCGTAAATATTATGCTTACAAGCTTCGGTACGTGGGGACTTCCTCAGATGATCGGTAAATTCTACGCGATCAAGGATACCGCGGCTATAAAACGCGGAACGATAATATCGACGATATTCTGTGCGGTTATCGGTTGCGGCGCATATCTTATAGGAAGCGCATCAAGACTTATTCTCGGCGGACAGCTTCCCGAGGGCGGAATTGACTCGGTAATTCCCGCAGTTCTTATGGAGGTTCTCGGAAACGGAACTCTTGGGATTATTCTTCTCGCAGTCATAATGATCCTTCTTCTTTCGGCATCAATGTCTACTCTTGAAGCAGTCGTTCTCACCTCTGCTTCTGCGGTCGCGGTCGACCTTATTCCCGCAGTCAGAAAGAAGGAAACAAGGTCCGAAACTCAGATGCTTCTCACAAGGATCCTCTGTCTTGTATTCGTTGCTTGCTCGTTCATTTTCGCAACTCAGAACATTCCGATCATCGTAAGCCTTATGTCCTTCTCTTGGGGCGTAGTTTCGGGTTGCTTCATAGGTCCGTACATCTGGGGACTTTTCTCGAAGAAGATCACTAAGATCGGCGCATATTCCGGTATGATTGCAGGACTTCTCACAGTCGGTGTGACGACTCTCGTTATATCTCTTAGTTCCGGATTCTCGGCAGCGGCGGCAAAATCTCCCGAAATGGGTGTTGCTGCCATGGCGGTTTCCATGATTGTTGTTCCGCTCGTTAGCCTGATTACCAAGAACAAGGATAAGGAAAGAGTAGAAGAAATATTCGAGTGTTATAACGAAGAATAATCAGTACACGATAAAATAAAACCGCAAGGAATTGGCGTGATACTCTTATCGGAGTATCACGCCAGTTCTATTCGCCTGTGGCGAGTGATATTGCTACGCAGTGATATTCGGCTCGCGCCGAGTGGTATTCGCTTCGCGAGTTTGAAGGCGAATAGAATATCACTGAAGCCG
>JAZNTG010000013.1:0-16249 GCA_045591645.1 Acutalibacteraceae bacterium
GCTGGGCAAGTATTGTGTGTATCGTCTGCTTACTTGGCGGAATACAGCTGCTGTCTCTTGGAATAATAGGTGAGTATATCGGAAAGATATATCTTGAGACTAAGGCAAGACCGCGTTATATAATTGAAAAAGAAACAGAGCATCGTTGATGCTCTGTTTCTTCTTTTAGGGAAAGGGGAAAGGGGAAAATTAATCTGTGCCTTCGGTGCAGTATATCGACACATTAATTATTCATTTTCCTGTTTGCCCGTACTATCATCGCAACGGCGACGATTATTACAATAATGCAAACTGAAAAGCCGACTATGGAATTGAGGGTACGGCGAAGCAGAGCATCACTGCAGAAGCGGTCGAGCAGTGCAGTCTGAAGTGAGAACATCGACATCATCGCGACCGACATATTAAGGCTCTTTGATGCCGATAGCAGTGGATCGTCGATGCGGCCGATGCGCCGCGCATCTATTATGGCGGTAATGACCCTGTAAAGAGTATAGCCACCGAATATCCATATGATATACCCCGAATATTCAGCTACCTTGTCATACTTGATAATGATGATAACTATGACCGCCATAGAAAGATTGAGCAGCATAAGAAGCTTTCCGCAGCCGCGGTAGCTGCGAAGCGCCTTTATGCGAATTTCTTTTCGGTTCATTTCATTTTTAAGTCGCTGATCGGTCCTTATAAGCAGGAATTTTATGGTGCAGAGAAGAATATAGTAAAGAGCTACTGCGCCAAACCATACCGACTTATAGATAATACCTGTTGCAAGCTTAAAAACTGCATAGACTATGTTAAAAAAGAATCCGAAATACAGCCCCACCCGAGCCCTCTGCTCAGGCGAGTTTAAAATTATATTGAAGGATCGCAAACGTATCACCTTTTAATATTATGTGCAACTATATGCAAATAAAACTGACCGCTGACCACTGTAAAAAAACTCTTGACAAAGGTTTTTTGACGGTGTATTATATAACTGTACTAAGTGTAATAGTACAGTTGCAACGAAATTAAGACGAAGGGAGATATAGCGTGATAACCATAGACTACCGAAGCCGCGTGCCGATATACGACCAGATAGTAAACGGCATCATCCGTCTTAAAACGGTCGGTGTTTTAAAGGCTGACGATAAGCTTCCGAGCGTTCGCCAATTGGCAAATGAGCTTCACATAAATCCCAATACAGTGCAAAAGGCATACGCAATGCTTGAAGCCGACAAGATCATTTACTCTGTATCGGGCAAGGGATCGTTCATATCGGGCGACTCTGCCGCGGATACGGCACTTTATGCCGCCGCAAAGGCTGATTTTGAAAAGGCCGTACAGGAAGCGGCATACAGGGGACTGAGTAAGCAGAGCCTTGCAGAGATTATAGAAAAGGTATTTGAAAATGAAGATAATTAAAATTTTAGTCGCGGCTTTTTGCGTAATTACAGCCGCGGTAGCCTCGATTACAATATATAAAAGGAGGAAATAACGGATGATAAAGGCTGTAGAGCTGACTAAAAAATTCGGTGACTTTGTCGCTTTAGATAAAATGAACATAGAGCTTGCTGACGGCTGTATATGGGGTCTTGTAGGCTCCAACGGCTCGGGCAAGAGCACCCTGCTTCGCATTATCGCGGGTGTCTATTATCCCGACGGCGGTACAATAGAGGTTGACGGCGAGGCGGTATGGAGCAATCCCGATGTTAAAAGTAAGATATTCTTCTTAGCTGACCAGCCCCACTTTTTTAAAAATTCAAATCTTTTGGAGATGGCATCCTTTTACGAGGGGATGTACACCTCATTCTCGCGCGAGCGCTTTGATTGGCTGTCGGGTGTTTTTCCGATAAGCGTTACCGATAAGATAGATAATATGTCAAAGGGAATGCAGCGTCAGGCGGCGCTGATACTTGCCCTTTCGACAAGCCCTAAATATCTGCTTTTGGATGAAGCCTTTGACGGACTTGACCCCGTTATGCGAAACGTCCTTAAAAGCCTGCTTATAGACGGCATAGAAAACACAGGTATGACCGCAATAATATCCTCTCATAATCTTCGTGAGCTTGAGGACCTCTGCGACCATGTTGCCCTTATCCATAAGGGACATATCGTCTTAAACGATTCGCTTGAGGGCATTCGCGGCACCACACATAAGGTTCAGGCGGCATTCAAAACTCTGCCTGCTGAGATAAAGTTTGACGGACTTAACATCCTTAAAGCTGAAAAGACAGGCTCGCTGATACAGATGGTCGTAAAGGGCAATATAGACGAGATATTAGCCCATATAAACTCTCTCGACCCGATATTCTGCGAGACTATAGAGCCCTCTTTAGAGGAGCTGTTTATCTATGAAATGGAGGTAGAAGGCTATGACGTCAGCAATATCCTTAAATAAGAAAAACAGGGTACTAAACTTTTTCACATTCACACTAAAAAAGCAAACACCCCTGACCCTTCTCGTCACAGCCTTCGGCCTTCTTATATGCCCGGGTGTACTTATAAACAGTATTTTTGATGCTTATGATTACACTAAACCCAATATGAACGACTATTTTGAAGGCTTTACGATCGGGATATTTATAGTAGCACTGGGACTTATGGTGCTGCTCACGGTATCTAACTTCAGTTTTCTCTATTCAAAGAAGTCGGGCGATGTGTTCCACGCTCTTCCGCTGACGAGAAACGAGCTTCTGCTCAGCCGTATGCTAGCCTCCTTTGCAGGCGCATTCTTTACAATGACCGCTTGCTTTTTCGGACTTTGTATCGTAAACCTTTTGCCTACGGTATACGGAGTAGAGGCGGGCACGGTGGCGGCGACCTTCGGCGCAATGACGGTCATGCTCTTTATGTGCACCGTATTTACGACCCTTTTTGCCGTTTGCTCGGGCGGCATATTCGACTTTATCGTAGCCGCGGGCGCAGTAAACCTCGGAATTCCCGCGATATATGCCATTTTCTTAAACTTTCTTGAAAACAGCTCATACGGCGTTGTCTGGAATAACGGCGGCTCGGCATACACCTATACGACTCCATATCTTTACGCGGGACTCAAGGTATTTGTGATACCGAATCAAGGGATAGATGAGGTAGCGAAATATTTCTGGAAAAACGGCGCGCCGCTCAATTGGTTTACCGTTATCGAAACGCTTGTTTTCACGGCGGTATGTCTGATAGCTCTCTTAAAGCTCTTCTCTATCAGACGCAGTGAGACGGCGGGTGAGGCATATTCCTTTAAATTTATGCCTCATATAATATCTCTGCTCGTATCGATAGTCGGCGGCTATCTGCTCGCATATATCTTTACGGGAAGAAGCTTTACCTCGGCAGATTTCTGGTTATTCTTTATTATCGGCGCGGCTCTCTGCAGCGTTACCGCAGGCGCGATATTCACCCGAGGCTTTAAGAGTGTCAAGACCTCGCTTATCCGCGGTGCCATCGCAGTAGGACTGACCATCGCTCTTTGTATCGGCTTCCTCTTCTACAGCGACTATGAGGAAAATTATGTGCCCGAAAAGGCAAGAATAGAATCTATCGCGGTCGGTTATAACGAGGATGTTGTGTTTTCGGATAATTTCGATATAATACTCGATATTCACAAGGCGGCTCTCGAGGACAGAAATTCCAACAGTATGTACACTGATGATGCTGTTAAGGATATCTATGAAACGCCGAGCAAATACACCCTCGCCGACACTATCGACAACATATACTTTTCCTATAAAATGAAAAACGGAAAAGAGATTACCCGTCGGTACTATAACCTTGTAGCAGGAGAGCTTGATCCGCTGTTTATAAAGTATATGCAGAGCCATGAATATATCGCAAGATACCTTGATTTTGAGGGTATGGATACTATGGTAGAGATAAGCTATACCGATTACGGCGAAGTCATCGACTTTGAAGAGAGAAACTACGAGACCCGTTATACACTTATAACCCCCGAGACCACCGTTGCGCTGATGAAGGCATACGCAAAGGAGCTGAAGGCTGCCGATGAAGCGGTGTTCTATGAGGCGTGCGATCTTATCGAGGTCTACGGACTGAATGACAAAAGCTATTCAGAAAACTTCCGCGTTCCCGAAAGCTTTACTGAGACCAGAGCGATATTATCGACGATAGAGTTCAAGTCAGCAGAAGAGAAGGAATATAAGTAAACAAAAATCCGCCCATATGGGCGGTTTTTTTGTTTGTAAGTAATTATGCCTCGGAGATAGCGTCTACGGGGCAACTTGCTGCACAAGCGCCGCAGTCAATGCAGGTATCTGCATCGATCTCGAACTTATCAGCACCCTCAGAGATAGCCTCTACAGGGCAACCGGAAGCACAAGCACCACAGCTGATGCAAGCGTCAGAAATCGTGAAAGCCATTTACATTACACCTCCTTGGTGTTAGCCTAAATTCATTTTATCATATTAGTGCAAAATTGCAAGAGAAAATTTATTCCTTAGCACTATTTTCCGATTTTTGCGGTTTTTTGGCACGTCCGCGGTGAATAACCTCCACCTCGTCCTTATTAATCTTGATGGGTGCCGCATCCTCACCGACCTTGACGTAAAGCGTCCCTGTAAGGACGTTTTGGTCAACTACCGTACCGTTTCCGCTCGGTGTTTTTACAAGCGAGCCTAGGGGAGGGGTGATCGAGTTAAGATACTCGTAAGCATCCTGCTCATATTTGAGGCAGCACATAAGTCTTCCGCAGCTTCCCGATATCTTGGTCGGATTAAGAGAAAGACCTTGTTCCTTAGCCATCTTGATCGAAACAGGCTGAAAATCGTCAAGAAATCTCGCGCAGCAGAAGGGCTGTCCGCAAATACCGAGCCCGCCGAGCATTTTAGCCTCGTCGCGCACACCAATCTGGCGAAGCTCGATACGGGTGTGGAAGCTACCCGCAAGGTCCTTTACAAGCTCACGAAAATCGACTCTGCCGTCGCTTGTAAAGTAGAAAAGAATTTTAGAGCCGTCAAAAGCACATTCAACATCGACAAGCTTCATATCAAGCTTGTGCTGAAGCACCTTTTTCTCACATATATCAA
This sequence comes from Acutalibacteraceae bacterium, assembly GCA_045591645.1. Classification (GTDB taxonomy): domain Bacteria; phylum Bacillota; class Clostridia; order Oscillospirales; family Acutalibacteraceae; genus SFWF01. The sequence continues at coordinate 5,020 of JAZNTG010000013.1, forward strand.
AGGCTTCCTTTGCCTTCTTCTTGTTTTCCCTGACTTTTTTGCGGTCAGCCTCGGTCGCAATTCTAAGCACCTTTTTGAGCGGCTTTATTATCTGCTCATCATTAATGGCTTTAACTCCCTCGCTGACGGTACCGCACTCGATTCCTCTTGCGGTCTCAACGACGACCATATCCCCGAGCGAAATATTAAGACCTGCAGGGTCAAAATAGTATGCTCTGCCGTCAGATTTGAATTTTACAGATACAACTTCAGTCATTATGTCCTCCGTTAGATAGTTTTCAACATCGTTAGCCTTGAGGTAAGCGATGTAAAGAAAAGCGATAGATTAATATTCGTTATAAGAAGCGGCTCGAGCTCGCACACGGTGTCATACATTTTTGAGTATTCAAGCCGTGTTGCAGGATAGCCTGCGCTTTGGGTCACCTTTTGTACAATCAAGCTCTTCAGCTCTTTTGTAAACAGATCTGCCTCAGCGCGATTTTTCTCAAGTCTTGCCGCCGCTTTTAGTGCCGAAAGGCGGTCGCCGCCTTCTACAGCCGACAGATATTCACGCGCGGCCTCGATCCCGAGCGATATCTTTGAAGAGCCAAGCGCTTCGAGAGTCTTTCCTATATTGTTTTTGTTTAAGTTGAGCAGCTCTGCCGTCCTTTTTTGGTCAAAGCCGCGGGAAGTAAGCACCAAAAGTGCCTCATCAAACGAGGGCTCATAAAGCGAAAAGACGGTACAGCGTGAAACTACCGTATCTAAAAGGATGCTTGCTGATTCACTCAGAAGTATGAAAAATACATTCTGGGGCGGCTCCTCAAGCAGCTTTAAAAGCTTGTTCTGAGACGCTGTGTTCATAGTATCCGCCTGCTCGATTATCAGCACCTTGCCCGAAGCGGTGTGAGGGGTAAAATAGGCTATCTCTCGAAGGCGGTCGATCTGCGCCACCGAGATATTCTTTTTCTTTTCCTCGGGTGCTATCCTTTCAATATCGGGGTGGGTGCCCGCGTCGGCAAGATGACAGGTGCGGCAGCGGCAACAGGGAGAGTCGTCCGCTTCACAAAGGGCGGCTTTAGCAATATAAGCTGAAAGGGTTCGCTTACCTGTGCCCGAATTACCCTCTATTATCATAGCGTGGGGAAGTCGACGTGCCGATATAAGCCTTAAAAGAGATTCCTTTACACGGTCATTGCCGCAGATGGGAAAGCTCATAGCACGAAGCCCACTTTTTTCATAGCCTTTGAAAGTGTGCGCATAGCTGTGTGCTCTGCTTTTCTTGCGCCCTCACGGTACAGCTCCTCAAGAGCCTTCTTATCCTTGATGATAGCCTCGTAGCGCTCTCTTATCGGGCGGAGCTCTTCAACAACGGCTTCACCGACCGCCGTTTTAAAGTCGCCGTAGCCGCGGCCTTCAAACTCAGCCGTTATCTCATCGGCGGTCTTTCCCGTAACTGCCGAATAAATACCGATAAGGTTATTTATGCCCGCCTTTTCTTCGCCGATGCAGACTTTAGCCTCGCTGTCGGTAACGGCGCGCTTGAACTTTCTCATAATAGCGTCGGGCTCGTCAAGTATTGCGACCCACGCATTTACATTCTCATCTGACTTGGACATCTTTCTTGTGGGGTCCTGAAGCGACATAACCCTTGCGCCCGCTTTTCCTATAAACGGCTCAGGGATAGTAAATACGTTTCCGTAAAGACCGTTGAAGCGGTTAGCTATATCTCTTGTTATCTCAAGATGCTGCTTTTGGTCGGCGCCTACGGGCACAAAATCGGGATTATAAAGCAGAATATCAGCCGCCATAAGAGCAGGGTAGGCAAAAAGACCTACATTAACATTATCCGCGTGCTTAGCCGACTTATCCTTGAACTGGGTCATTCTGGACATCTCGCCGAACTGTGTGTAGCAGGAGAGAAGCCATGCGAGCTGAGCGTGCTCGGGCACGTGAGACTGAATGAAAAGGGTGCTCTTTTCGGGGTCAAGGCCAAGTGCCAGCATAAGCGCGAAGGTAGAATATATCTGAGAACGGAGCTTAGCAGGCTCCTGACGGACGGTTATTGCGTGAAGGTCAGCGACCGCAAAGGTGCAATCATACTCCTCCTGCATATTTACCCAGTTTTTGAGCGCTCCGAGATAATTTCCTAAAGTCAGCATACCGCTGGGCTGAATACAGCTTAATACTTTTTTCTTTTGTAATTCTTCCATAATGAACCTCACGTAGAAAATAATCTAATACATTATACTATATATTTTATAAAACGGCAAGAAGTTTATATAATATCAATTTCACCGTAATTCTGCAACGTTTAGACATTAAAATAACAGCAAACCTTTCAAATACCGATAATATTTGCAAAAAATATATTAAATGTAAAATATGTTTACAAAATAATTAGGGCAAAATGTAGAAATGTAAAGAAAACTAAATATTCGTATTGCGTAATTTGGGAATATATGTTAAAATATTTGACATAATAGAACAGGAGGTATTCCAAATGGAACAAAAATTAAAAGTAATTGTGGCAGATAATTCAACAGAGCTCGGCACTACCTGCGCTAAGGTTTTCCAAAGCTACGGTATGGAGGTTGAGGTTTGCGAAAAGGACGGCGCGGCAGTGCTGGAAAAATGCGCAAGGTTTCACCCTGATGTAATACTTGCCGATGTGTTTATGTCGAATATAGATATTTTAGGGCTTTTATATGAGCTGCGCCGCACAGATGCGGCAAAGCGCCCTATGGTAATGGCGATGTCTAGCTATGATAATCCTAAATTAGAGCGTGAGACCCTGCAGGCGGGCGCGGCATATTATTTTTTAAAGCCGTTTGATATCAATACCCTCGCCGAGCGCATCATTCAGCTGACAGGGTGGAAAAATAAGTCGGCGCCAATGGTGGTAAAGGACAGCGTCTACACCGACAACGAGCTTGAAATGATGGTGACTGAGATAATCCATCAGATAGGTGTACCTGCACATATTAAGGGATATCACTACTTAAGGGAGGCGATCATCCTTGCGATAAAGGATGACGATATGATAAATTCGGTTACAAAGATACTTTATCCTACCGTTGCCAAGAAATTCCAGACGACCTCATCGCGAGTAGAACGCGCCATCCGTCACGCAATAGAGGTTGCGTGGGACAGGGGAGATATCGATGTTCTGAACGCGTATTTCGGATATACGATAAATAACGACAGGGGAAAACCTACTAATTCAGAGTTTATCGCAATGATAGCCGATAAGCTCAGACTGAGACTTAAGGCAGCTTAATACTAAACGGGAAAGCACTTGCTTTCCCGTTTGTTTTTAGGTATAATATAGGCAGACTTAGTTTCGGAGTGGATTATAATGAACAGTTTTAAAAATTCGGGAAAACTCAAAGCAGTAACCTTCAGCTATGATGACGGAGCAACTCAGGATTTTAAATTAGTCAATCTTTTAAACAAATACGGTCTAAAAGCCACCTTTAACCTTAATACAAATAAGTTTGGCAACGGGTATATGTATGTTAGTGAGAATTCTTATGTCGCAAGCTACAAAATTTTGCCTGAGCATGTAAAAACAGTCTATGAGGGTCATGAGGTTGCTGTTCATACCCTTGACCACATAAATCTCACACAGCAGACCGAAGAAGAGGTAATCCGACAGGTTGAAGAGGACCGTAAAAGTCTTTCTGAATTGATGGGCTATGAGGTTGTTGGAATGGCATATCCTTGCGGCGGCGTCAATAACGATGACCGTGTTGCTGAAATTATTAAGAATAATACGGGAGTAAAGTACTGCAGAACGACAACCAATACCGACAGCTTTGATCTTCAGGACAATCTTTATCGCTTTAACCCAAATGTGTGTCATATTATTCAATTTGAAAGATTAATGGAAATGGGTAAAAAGTTTGTAGAATTAAAGCCTGATAAACCGCAGATTTATTATGTCTGGGGTCATTCCTTTGAGTTTGATTTTGAGCCCGATTATTGGGATAAGATGGAAGATTTCTGTAAGCTTATCAGCGGCCACGACGACATCTTTTACGGTACAAACCGTGAGGTACTGTTATAAAACAGATAAAAGGCTTGACCGATTTGGTCAAGCCTTTTTCGGACAGTCGAGGACGCCTGTCCCGACCTTAAAATAATGTTGTAATCCAGTAGATTAACCCATAAATAACACTTGCGGTTGTACCGAAGAGGATGACAGGACCTGCCACGGTAAACATCTTAACACCGATGCCAAGCACCTGCCCCTCTGCTGCTGTCAATATAGGACGCACCATTTGAATAAATATTTACATTAAAACGGCGGTGTGGTATAATGAAATAAAGCGAGGTGGTTTTATGAAAAAGTTATTAAGCATTATTCTCGTCATAGCATTACTTTTCTTGCTTTTAACCGCTTGTTCGAATGAACTGCAAAATAGTAATCCAAGCATATCCGATGTCGACCCTACAACCACAATATCCACCGAAGCAAAACACACCACGGAAGTAGAGTCCTTACCTTTACCGCAAGATTCAATAGAATTCTCTTTTCTTTCCGGTGCAGGTGCTTGGCGAACTATTATAACACTAAATCAGAACGGTATATTCACTGGATGGTATCTCGACTCAGAAATGGGCGAAACAGGTGAAGATTATCCTAACGGAAGTGCCTATACATCTACATTTTCCGGAAAATTTGATAACATCGAGAAAATAAACGAGTATTCCTACAAGATGACTTTAACGGATGTTAAAACCGAAAAAGCAGTTGGAGAAGAATGGATCGAAAACAAAATCCGCTATGTTGCAACTGAACCTTACGGATTAAACGATCCCATCAATAATCAAGATTGTACTCAATTCATTCTCTATCTCCCGAACACCCCCATCGATCAGGTGCCCGAAGAATTCTTAACTTGGTGGCCTTATCGATATACCCAAGAAACATCCCCTAAAGCTACACTTTCTTGCTATGGGATTTTAAATACTGCCACAAACTTTGGTTTCTTCACTTCGGAATAACAGAAAGGCTTGACCGGTTCGGTCAAGCCTTTTTCATTAGAATAATGTGGTTATCCAGTAAATAACCCCGTACACCACGCTCGCTACCGTACCGTAGACGATCACAGGCCCTGCAATGGTGAACATTTTTGCACCAACACCAAGGACAAACCCCTCGGTCTTGAACTCGATAGCGGGGGAGACTACCGCATTTGCAAAGCCGGTTATGGGCACAAGAGTCCCAGCACCTGCCCGCTTAGCGATTTTTTCGAAGATGCCGAGTCCCGTGAGCAACGCCGCCATAAAAATAAGAGATACGGGAACTGCCGCCTTTACCACCTGTTCGGGAAGATTCAGTGACATATATAATTCTCGAAGCAGCTGACCGATAGTGCAGATAATGCCGCCGATCAGAAAAGCTAGGGTAAAATCCTTCAGTTTCTTGGAGGGCGGAGAAGCCTTATCCGCCATTTTAGAGTATTCTTTTTTGCTGATATTCATAAAAAACACCTCGTACTGATAGTTTTGCAAAAAAGGCATGTTTTATCCATTTAAAACTCTTGACTTTTGCAAAATATTTCATTATAATATCATAGTCATAAAATATAACGAGGTGTGGCTCAGTTTGGTAGAGCGCTGCGGTGAGGGCCGCAGGGCAAAAAAATCGACCGCGTCCGGTGGACGAAGAAGGAAGATTTTTTTGGCGTAGCGGTCAAAATCGGCAGCGTCCACCGACGCGTAAAGACGATTTTGGGCACCGCAAGAGGGCCGCGCGGGTGCAAAAGGTTCGCTTTTTTAATATTAATATTGGCGAGTTTAAAGATAAGAAAACTAAATAACGAGGTGTGGCTCAGTTTGGTAGAGCGCTGCGTTCGGGACGCAGAGGCCGCAGGTTCGAATCCTGTCACCTCGACCAGAAAACGACAGATTCCGACAGGAATCTGTCGTTTTCAACTAAGTGCGCCTATCGGCGCGTGAAGTTTGCTTCGCAAGTGAAGTTGTCCTGCGGACAGTGAAGTTTCTGCGGAAGTGTGTGGCGCACTTAACTTCACTTTGTGCGACAGCATAAAACTTCACTATGCTTACGGCATAACTTCACATCGGCGTTAGCCGATACTTCACTAAAAACTGTGAGAGTTCGAATTCATACACAAAACTGCCGAAAATATCTTTTTTGTAGCCCACAGACAAAAATCCGTGTTTCCCCTATGGGAGACACGGATTTTTTATGCTTTATTCTTTGGCTAAGCAGAGGAGGAGTATCCGAAAAGTGCCTAAAACGCCATAATTTAGGCGCTTTTCGGATTATTGGCGGCGGTAGGCTCTACCAAGCTGTTTTAAACCGCCTGTGATTTGTCAGCCTTATGAATGTTTTTGCTGTATTACAACCTGCAAATTCCAATATTTTGTATAAAAATAGAGCATTAAGAGAATGCTAAAACAAAATAAAAAAGGAGCTTGCTATGGGAGAAGATACTAAAGAGAATAAAGGGCACGCAGCCTATGCTGTGAGCCTGCCTAATGTACACGAAAACGGATATTATGAAATTAGGCTTGAAAGTATAGGGGGCCTCGGAGCCAATCTTTGCGGAAAGCTTCTCGGAGAACTGGGCGCTGCATATTTAGGGTTGAACGCGGCGGCATTCTCCAGCTATGGTTCTGAAAAGCGTGGCTCACCCGTTAAGTCTTATGTGCGCTTCAGTGCGCCTGAGCGTGATATTCTGCATAACAGCCCTGTTGAACGTCCTCATATTTTGGTGCTGTTCCATGATGCGCTTTCAAAAACACTATCGGTTACCGCGGGTGTGGAAGAAGATTGTATTATTGTAGTAAATACAGCTTCTACGCCTGAACAAGTGCGCGATAAATTGCAATTGCACGCAGGCACAGTGTATTGTGTAGATGCTTTAGAGCTAGCTCTGCAGAGTAAAAGCCGTGTTAATATGGTGATGTTTGGTGCAGTAGCTAAAGCATCGGGTTTTATCCCGCTCGAAGCGGTCAAGGCTTTAGTTTCGGCTACATTAGGTAAAAAATATCCCGCAATGCTTACCAATAATATTGCAGGACTCGAGCAGGGATACGACAGTCTGAAAAGTCAGAGCTTTAGAGCCGACGGACGTTATGAAAAAATACCATATCGGGAAATTCGCGGCAAGTGGGGATATGAGAATGCGCCGCTCGGTGGAGCTAACACTCATTTTGGAAGTACGGTATCTAATGATCTGTCACCGTCCAGAGAGGGATTTATTCCCTTGTTTTTACAGGAAAAATGTATTCACTGCGGTTTATGCGACACCGCATGTCCCGATATGGTATTTCAGTTTTTACCGGGAGAATACCGAGGAAAGCCTTCTATGATCAACAGGGGGCTTGATTATCATCATTGTAAAGGTTGTCTGCGGTGCGTCGATGTATGCCCAACTGAGGCTTTGGTGGCAGGAAAAGAACAGGAACACCTAAATAAGAAATGGTTTGTGCATAATAAGGATCTGATAACAGACCAACTCGATTTTGAGCCAGCAGGGGCAGATCCGTGGGTGAGCGGTGAATCTTATTTAGATGAAAAGCGTGTAGACGGGGGACTGATGTAATGGTACAGGCAGAACAGAAATTATTATTTGAAAGCGGTAACGAGCTGGCGGCATATGCTGCAAAGCAGATCAATTATCACGTAATGGGTTACTACCCCATCACGCCGTCTACTCAAATTGCAGAGTATTTAGATAGAATGGGAGCAGACGGTGAGCATACTATTGACTTGATTCCTGCCGAAGGCGAACACAGTGCAGCCGGAATTTGTTACGGAGCATCTACAGGCGGCGGCAGAGTCTTTAATGCTACCTCAGCTAACGGACTTCTTTATGCACTTGAACAGTTGCCCGTTCAGTCGGGTACGCGACTTCCTATGGTACTGAACATCGCTTGCCGTACCGTATCAGGACCTCTTTCAATCAAGGGCGATCACAGCGATATAATGTACACCCTCAATACAGGCTGGATCATACTGTTTGCCGATTCGCCGCAGGAGGTTTATGATTGCAACATTTGTGCACTGAAGATTGCAGAAAAATTAAGACTACCCGTTATTGTCGCATTTGACGGTTTTTTCACCAGTCATCAAAAACGAAACTGCTATGTGTTTGCCGACGACCAAACAGTACAAGAATTTATTGGACCTGTAAGCCTTGATTATACTTCATTAAACCCCAATAAACCTGTTACTATCGGCTCATATATGAACGAGCCCGATCTGTTGAATAATAAATATCAGCTTCATTTGGCAATGCAAAAGGCACGCGGCGTAATCCCCGAAGTGTTTTCCGAATATGAACAGCTGTCGGGCAGGGCACTTAAAGCAGTGAAATCCTATCAGACAGACGATGCTGAAATTCTTATGTTTGTATTAGGCTCGGCATATCTCACAGCCAAAGCGGCTGTGGATAAGCTTAGAGGCGAGGGTAAAAAAGTGGGCGTGTTTTCTCTTGGCGTACTTCGGCCGTTCCCATCGGAGCAAATTTCCGAGTTATGTAAAAACGCCCACACAATTCTTGTAGCAGACAGACAGGATAGCTACGGCGCAAACGGTGGTAATATGTCATTAGAGATACGCGCGGCTTTACAGCAAAAGGGACTTACTCCTCGCGTTATCAGCCGCATATACGGCCTTGGCGGAAGGGATTTTTTTGAACAGGATGCAATTGATCTGTTTGAATCTTGTTATAATGAAAACACACCGGACTTCGATTATGTAGGAGTATATTCGGGAGAAAAAGATTTTGAGCCTAAACCGTACTTTGAACCGGTAACAGACACCGATATGCCTGCTCTCATATCTTGTACACAAGACGGCGGTAAGGTGAGCGTCAAAGGCGGCACAGTTCGTGACACCACTGCCAGACCGAAACGTCTTGCTCCAGGTCACGGAGCCTGTCCGGGCTGCGGCATACCGGTAAATGTTAATCTTCTGCTTCGCGGTATAGAAGGAAATGTAGTTCTTTTATTTCAGACAGGCTGCGGTATGGTGGTAACTACAGGATATCCGAAAACAGCATTTAAAGTACCCTATGTGCACAACCTGTTTCAAAACGGTGCTGCGACGTTAGCGGGACTCTCTAAGATGTATCGCAAAATGCAGGAGCGCGGAGAATTGCCAAAGGGCGATATAACCTTTATTATGGTCAGCGGTGACGGCGGTATGGACATCGGTATGGGCTCGGCGCTTGGAACAGCACTTCGGGGAGACCCTGTGATTCTGTTTGAATATGATAATGGCGGTTATATGAATACAGGCTATCAGTTATCCTATTCAACACCTATGGGTGCTAAAAGTGCAACCTCTCATCTTGGAGAAAAACAGTGGGGAAAAAGCTTTTTTCATAAGGATATGCCTCGTATTATGGCGGCTACAGGTATGCCTTATGTTGCTACTGTTGCTGAATCAGAGCCTAACGATTTTATTAAAAAGGCGGCAAAAGCTCAGTTTTATGCTAAAAATTACGGAACCGCTTATATCAAGTGTCTATCGGCCTGTCCCCTGAATTGGGGCGATAAGCCAAGGAGCGAGCGTAAGGTTATTTCTGCGGCGGTGAATAGCTGCTATTTTCCGCTGTATGAAGTGGAGCAGGGACGTACCGCTCTTTCTTATGATCCCGAACAGAAGAGCAAGAAAATACCCGTGACTGATTGGCTAAAAATGATGGGTAGAACCAAACATTTGTGCAAAGAGAATTACGGCGAGATCACAGACATTATTCAAAGAGAAGTGGATCGCCGTTGGAAGCGCTTAAAAATTGAGGCAGAGCACCCTGAATTGTGATAGCGGTGATGATCGAGCATCTGCAAAAAAAGACAAACCCTTATCTTCTGCAGTGTTGGGGGGATATAAAAGCGGCACCATCCTTAAGAATGGTGCTGCTAGGGACACACTCCATAGAGCAGTAACGGTTTTGGGATGCAAATTTTAACCGAAGGCTTGCCTCAAAGCCTTGAAATACGGCAGTATTCCTGCGTTTTTCGGCTTCGCCTCGATTTCAAATTTGCTTATCACAAAACTGCTCTGCACTTAAAAATGAAAATTTTTAGTTGTAGTCAAGACGAAAAACCACGGTAACGCTGACGCGTACCGTGGCTTTTTAACACAGAATACCGCAAAAATTTCGCATTTTTAAGCGATAATGCTCTATGGAGTGTGTCCCTTTGGGTAATTATTTATATCTGCTGCTCTCTGAATATGATCTTACCTGTGTCAGAGTCCATCGCGTCTACGATGGCGAGAGATTCAAGCTGATAACCGAGGTTTCTTATGACTCTGCCACCGATCTGAAAGCCCTTTTCGATCGCAATACCAAGTCCCTCAACGGTAGCACCTGCCGACTCAGCAATAGCGATAAGACCCTGCAGAGCGCAACCGTTTGCGAGAAAATCATCAATTATAAGAAGGCGGTCGTTGGAATTCAAAAACTTCTTTGATACTATGACTTGATTTTTGTTCTTGTGGGTAAAGGATTCGACCTCAGCTGTATACATATCACCGTCAATGTTTATAGACTTGGACTTTTTTGCAAAAACCATCGGAACACCGAATTCCTTTGCGGCAAAGCAGGCGATCCCAATGCCTGAAGCCTCAATAGTCAGCACCTTGGTTATCTTTTTATTGGAAAAACGGCGTTTGAACTCTTTTCCGATTTCTTCCATAAGTGCAATATCCATTTGGTGATTTAAAAAACTATCAACCTTGAGGACATTTCCGGGTTTCACGACACCGTCTTTTATAATTCTTTCCTCTAAAAAATTCATATTAGTACCTCCAAGTTATTGTAATTGTCATACTACCATTAAAAATAACAGTAAGTTGGCGAGAGTCGAACCCATTGCGGTTTCGCTCAGCGCCTTATAACATCGGACTTCGTGTTCTTTTTAGCAAGGCGTCAGCCTTGCGGCAAACTCACACTTCGCCCAATATTAAATCCGTTGGCAGAAACTCCCCTGGACCTCGCAAAACCAAAAATTTTGTGTAAGAGGAAGCCGACAAAACGCGGTAATACTGACGTATTGCAAGTTTTGAGGCAATCTATTACCGAAATTTTTGTTTTGCAGGCGCAATGGGTTCGACTCTCGCCAACTTAAACTATTTCATTTCAACTACCGTAATATAGTATCCGTGTTTTTTCTGCGAAAAAAACTCTGCGCTCTCGGGAAATTCTTTAACATCAAGCGCCAATATTTTTGAAAACGGTATACCTGAGGCTTTAACATAAGCTTC
>JAZNTG010000014.1:0-12970 GCA_045591645.1 Acutalibacteraceae bacterium
GTTCGGAAGCGAGAACGTTTTCAAGGCGGGAACTATTTCCACCGTCGCTGAAAAGACTGCCTTCGGTTTCTCAAAGGCTTATGCAGAGAAGAAGGGAATAATTCTCTCTAATGCTGAGCTGAACCGACTTGCGAGCAAGGTCGAAAAGGCACAGTTAAAGCAGACTACGGGTCAGCATCCCGCAGGTATGATAGTTGTACCGCGCGATAAAACGATATACGATTTCTGTCCTATTCAGCACCCTGCCGATGATGTCAATTCCGACGTTATCACTACCCACTTCGACTTCCATTCTATACATGATACTATATTAAAGCTTGACGAGCTTGGTCACGTTATTCCGACTACATATAAATATTTAGAGGAATATTCGGGAATAAATGTCAGTGATGTTTCGATGAGCGATCCTAAGGTCTACAGCCTTTTCAGCTCGACAGAGGCGCTCGGAGTTACGCCCGAGGCTATTGATTCGACTACGGGAACCTACTGCATACCCGAGTTCGGAACTTCCTTTGTTCGCGGAATGTTAAACGACTGTAAGCCTAAGAATTTCTCCGACCTGTTACAGATCTCGGGTCTGTCTCACGGTACCGACGTTTACCTTGGCAATGCTAAGGACCTTATCGAAAAGGGTATCTGTACCATTTCTGAGGTTATCGGTACGAGAGACAACATAATGGTATACCTTATCCATCAGGGTATGGATGAAGGAAGAGCCTTCAAGATTACCGAAACGGTACGTAAGGGTCTTGTAGCTAAGGGTAAGGTGCCCAAAGAAGACTGGCTGGCGATGGAAGAAGATATGCGTAAGGTTGGTGTACCTGAGTGGTATATCGAATCCTGCGGCAAGATAAAATATATGTTCCCGAAGGCTCACGCCGCGGCTTATGTTACGGCGGCTATCCGCGTCGGTTGGTATAAGGTCTATAAGCCTATAGAGTTTTACTGCGCATACTTCACGGCACGTCCTGAGGATGTCGATGTTGAAACGGTGCTCAAGGGTAAAGATGCCGTAAAAGCTTATATCCGCAACATCAAGCTAAAGGGCAAGGAAGCTACCAAGAAAGAGCTTGACGTTTATGAAAATATGCTTATCTTCAACGAGATGTTCGAACGCGGACTTGAGGTGCTGCCTATACACCTTACAAAATCTCACGGAAGAAAATATCTTGTTGAGGATGGTAAGATGCGCCTGCCCTTCGTAGCACTCGACGGAGTAGGCGATAAGGCGGCTGACGCTCTGTACGCGGCTGCTCAAAGCGGAAATTACCTTTCCAAGCAGGAATTTCAGTCAGAAGCAGGTGTTTCCAAAACCGTTGTTCAGAGACTCAGCGATATGGGAGTGCTTGATACATTGCCTGACACCAATCAAATGACCTTATTTTAGATAATATCAATAAAATGCAACCTGATTACTTGTATAAAATAACCGATAAAGGTTACAAAACAAGTAAAAAGGTTGCATTTTTGTAACTTTTTGATATAATAGATGTGTTGTTTGATTACAAGGATGTAACCTTTCGAAAGGAATGATATATATCAAAGTGCGGATATTCTCTTATCTGGAGAGAGTTAAAGAAATGAACAAAACCTCAAAAATGATAGCTTTGTCCGTGATTGGTTGCGTTATTATGCTCATCAGTTTATTCTGCGGCGGCATGGGCTTTTCATATGATGTTATCTATAACGGCGAGAAGGTAGCGCGTATCAGCAGCATCTCTGTATATCGCCAAGCTACCGAGCTTGCAAAGGCATCGGTAGCAGGATCAGACGCATCTGATTTTGAGCTTACTACTCCCTTCTTTTGTCCTGTTCTTACCTTCGGAAATAACTGCAGCACAGCAGAGGAGTTAACTGCATCCATTCTCGAAAATTCTACGGCCGCAATCAAAGGATATGAGGTTTGCGTTGATGGAGAAAATAAATTTTATGTTACCGATAAGAATGCTGTTGAGAACATTATCAAGAAGCATTGTTCGGAATATGATATTGAAGGGCTTGAGTGTACAAGCCATTTATTAAAGAAGCTTACTTATAATAACGTTTATTTAGATGATAGCGCAGTAGCTACTGAGCAGGAGATAGTAGATTGTATTCACGGACTCGAGGTAGTTACCACTGTTAACAAGACCTCTACTTATTCCGTACCTTATGAAACAGTAACTACAAGAACAAGCAGTAAAAGAACAGGCTATATAGCTGTTACAACTGCAGGCGTTGAAGGTGTTAATCAGAAGGAGGAAATCATCACCTATGTGAATGGTGTCGAAACTTCTTGTCAGCTTATATCCGATACCGTGATCTCTGAACCTGTAAACGAAGTAAGGGTAGTCGGCACAGGTAAGAGTTCCTATTCTACCGTTATCCATAATGCGTCGACTAAGGGCTATGTATGGCCGCTCGCGGTAAAGGGCGTTATCACATCGTATTGGGGTGACGGCAGAAACCATAAGGGTATCGATATTGCCGCACCTGCAGGAACCGAGATTCTCGCAGCGCAGGCAGGAACAGTTACCTATGCGGGCTGGAACAATGACTACGGTTACAATGTTATAATTGACCACGGCAACGGAGTACAGACAAGATATGCTCATTCGAGAAAGCTTCACGTCAAGAAGGGCGATAAGGTTTCTCAGGGTCAGTTTATTGCTGAGGTTGGCACAACCGGTCAGTCTACAGGAAATCATGTTCATTTTGAGGTAATAATAAATGGAGTAAGGCGAAATCCCGCTCCGTATCTTGGAATATAATACAAAAACCGTCTATCGACAAGATAGACGGTTTTTAATTATATAAAACTTGACGAAAATACAATATATGGTATATAATAAATATAATTATGTATAAAGGAGATTCCAAATGGCAAAGACTGTTAAGGAATACGGTAACGACAGTATCAAGCAACTTAAAGGCCCTGATCAGGTCAGGCTTCGCCCTGCGGTAATTTTTGGCTCTGACGGTCTTGACGGCTGTGAGCACTCGGTCTTTGAAATAATTTCCAATTCTATCGACGAGGCTCGTGAGGGCTACGGTAAAAGGATAATCATTACGAAGTTCACCGACGGTTCTATTGAGGTGCAGGACTTTGGTCGAGGCGCTCCCGTCGACTTTAATAATAAGGAACAGCAATATAACTATGTCCTTTTATTCGAGACCCTTTACGCGGGCGGTAAGTATAACACCAACAACGGCGGAGATTACGAGTATTCTATCGGTCTTAACGGTCTCGGTCTTGCGTCCACTCAGTTTGCTTCCGAATATATGGATGTTGAAATAAAGCGAGACGGATATAAATATAATCTTCATTTTGAAAAGGGTTTCAATGTCGGCGGACTAAAAAAAGAGCCATACAGCGGCAGAGATACAGGTACCAAAACCAAATGGAAGCCTGACCTTGATGTGTTTACAGATATTAATATCCCGACCGAGTATTTTATAGACATTCTAAAACGTCAGGCGGTCGTTAATGACGGACTTTTATTTGTTTTCCGCGAGCAGCAGGGAAATAAATTTATTGAGACCGAGATATGCTATCAGAACGGTATTGTTGATTATATCGAAGAGCATACGGGCGAGGAAAAGCTCACCTCGGTACAGACCTGGCGCACCGAGCGTAAGGGCCGCGACCGTGAGGACAAGCCTGAGTATAAGGTAAAGATAAATGCGGCGCTCTGCTTTTCTAACAAAAAGCAGATAAAGGAATATTACCACAACTCAAGCTGGCTTGAATACGGCGGCGCACCCGAAAAGGCGGTCAGAAACGCATTTGTCTATCAGATAGATGCCTATATCAAGCAGCAAAATAAATATACAAGAAATGAGTCCAAAATAACCTTTCAAGACGTTGAAGAGTGTTTGGCATTAGTCATATCGTCCTTCTCGACCCTGACCTCATATGAAAACCAGACCAAAAAGTCCATAACCAATAAATTCATTCAGGAAGCGATGACCGAATTCTTCCGTCATCAGCTTGAGGTCTATTTCATTGAAAACAAAGCAGAAGCGGACAAGATCGCCGATCAGGTGCTTATCAACAAGCGTTCCCGTGAGCGAAGCGAAAAAGAACGCATCAACATCAAAAAGACCCTACAGACCTCTAACGATATGGCAAGCAGAGTGCAGAAGTTTGTCGACTGCAGAAGCCGTGACGTTAACGAGCGAGAGATATTCATAGTAGAGGGTGACTCGGCGCTCGGCTCCTGTAAGCTTGCACGTGACGCTAATTTTCAGGCTATTATGCCGGTTCGCGGAAAGATACTCAACTGCCTTAAGGCGGAGTATGAAAGGGTATTCAAATCCGAGATCATAACCGATCTTATAAAGGTTCTCGGATGTGGAGTTGAGGTAAAAAATAAAGCAAATAAGGACCTTTCTACCTTTAATCTTGATAATCTCCGTTGGAATAAGGTAATAATATGTACCGATGCCGATGTCGACGGCTTCCAGATAAGGACCCTTATCTTAACAATGATATACCGACTTATGCCCACCCTTATAAACGAGGGTAAGGTCTATATCGCGGAAACACCTCTTTATGAGATCAATACCAAGGAAAAGCCCTATTTTGCATATGATGAGCAGGAAAAGAACGATATTCTTAAAATGATCGAGGGTCAGAAATATACTATTCAGCGCTCTAAGGGACTTGGTGAAAACCAGCCCGATATGATGAACCTGACTACTATGAATCCGCAGACCCGAAGACTTATCCGAGTCCTCCCTGAGGATGCCGAGCAGACCTCCATTATGTTTGATCTGCTTCTAGGCGATAACCTGCAGGGAAGAAAGGACTATATTGCAGAAAACGGCTGGCTCTACATTGACGATGTTGACGTAAGCTAAACACAATTAAGATAAAGGAGAAAACTTAATGGCTCCAAGAAAAAAGAAAACCGAAGAAGCGCCTGTAGTGAAAATGCCCGATGCATATATCTCGGGCGCAGGTACAGTGGTTGAACAGCAGATCACCGAAACTCTTCGTACAAACTATATGCCATATGCGATGAGCGTTATCATCTCCCGAGCTATCCCCGAGATAGACGGCTTCAAGCCCTCGCATAGAAAGCTTCTTTACACAATGTACAATATGGGACTGCTCACAGGCCCCACTATCAAGAGTGCAAATATCGTGGGACGCACGATGCAGCTTAATCCGCACGGCGACGCCGCAATTTATGAGACGATGGTACGTCTGTCTGAGGGTCATCAGGCACTTTTACACCCTTATGTTCAGTCAAAGGGTTCCTTCGGTAAAGCCTACTCGCGCGATATGGCATATGCCGCTTCCCGTTATACCGAAGCAAAGCTTGCACCTATATCTGCTGAGCTTTTCTCAGATATCGATAAGGATACGGTCGACTTTGTGGATAACTATGACGCAACGATGAAAGAGCCGACCCTTTTCCCCGTAACCTTCCCGTCGATTTTAGTCAATGCCAATATGGGTATTGCGGTTGGTATGGCAAGTCAGATATGCCCCTTTAACTTAAAAGAGGTCTGCGATACCACTATCGCCTATATTAAGGATAACGATATCAATGTTGCTGATACTTTGCTTGCACCTGATTTTCCGATAGGCGGTAAGCTTATCTACAACCGTGCCGAGATGGAGGAAATATACCGAACCGGCAGAGGTAGCTTTAAGGTAAGATCGACCTACACCTACGATAAATCTCAGAATTGTATAGATATTAAAGAGATACCTCCCACAACAACTACAGAGCAGATAATCGAAAAGGTAATAGAGCTTGTAAAGCAGAAAAAGGTTACCGAGATTAATGATATTCGCGATGAGACAGACCTTAAGGGCCTCAAGATCACTATCGACTTAAAGCGCGGAGTTGATCCAGATAAGCTGATGAAAAAGCTCTTTAAGAGCACTCCGCTTGAGGATTCCTTCGGCTGTAACTTCAATATACTTATCGCAAATTCACCCCGAGTTATGGGTGTTCGTGAGATAATCTCGGAATGGGTCGCTTTCAGAAACGAGTGCGTAAAGCGCAGAGTTTATTTCAATCTGCAAAAGGCAAAGGAGAGACTTCATCTTCTTAAGGGCCTCGCAAAGATACTTCTTGATATCGACAAGGCTATCAAGATAGTGCGTGAGACCGAAGAGGAAAGGGAAGTAGTACCCAACCTTATGATAGGCTTCGGCATAGATGAAGTACAGGCAGAATATGTAGCTGAGATAAAGCTGCGGCATTTAAACAGACAGTATATTCTCAAGAGACTTGACGATGTTGAAAACCTTGAAAAGCAGGTTGAGGAGATGCAGTCGGTTCTCGATTCGAGAAGGAAGCAACTTGGCATTATTATCAAAGAGCTTGAAGCGGTAGCTGATAAGTACGGTCAGCCAAGAAAGACCGCTATTATTGAGGTGGACAACGAGGCGCCCGTAGAGGAAGAAAAAATAGTTGACAACTCTCCCGTGACCCTGTTCTACACAAAGGACGGCTACTTTAAGAAAATAACACCTCAGTCACTTCGCATGAGCGGCGAGCAGAAGCTCAAAGAGGGGGATACCCTTACTCAAACGGTCGAATCAACCAATGCGGCAGAGCTGCTTTTCTTTACAAGCAAGCAGCAGGTCTATAAGTCAAAAACTGCCGATTTCGGTGATTCAAAAGCCAGCGTCCTCGGTGATTATGTACCTTCAAAGCTTGAGTTTGAAGAGGGCGAAGCTCCGATCTATATGGCGGTGCTCTCCGAGTACAAGGGATATATGATATTCGCTTTTGAAAACGGAAGATTTGCAAAGGTTCCGCTTTCAAGCTATGAGACCAAGACCAACCGCAAAAAGCTTATAAAAGCCTACTGTGAGAAATTCCCGATACACACCATCCTCTATATCAAGGAGGAATGCGACCTTCTGCTCTCCTCCACGAACGGCAGATCTATGCTCGTCAATACCGCGATGATACCCGCCAAAGCTACTAAGGACAACGGCGGAATTATGGTAATGACCCAAAAGCGCGGACAGCGAATGTATGAGGTAAAGGTGTATGAAGAGGGCTCCCTCGATAAAGCCCACCGCTTCAGACCGAGAAATCTGCCAAGCGCAGGCGCTACAGCGTCGAGCGGAGAGGTAGAGCAATTGACATTTTAAAAAGCGATCTCCCGAAAAACCTTGTGGCTTTTCGGGAGATGTCGGCTCAATGCAAACGCTTATCTCTAATGCCGACAGTATTAATATATGTCTATAGATCGACAATATTTAAGGAATTATTTGACAAAGTGTTATTTTTATTATATGATAACACTTGATTTGGAGGGATTATTTTGGCAAAAGAATTAGCTAAAGTTTACGACCCCGGCGAGGTAGAGGACAGAATATATAAATTCTGGCTTGACGGAAAGTATTTCCACGCAGAGGTCGATGCAAATAAAGAACCCTATACAATAGTTATTCCGCCCCCGAACATTACGGGTCAGCTTCATATGGGCCATGCGCTTGATGAAACTCTGCAGGATATCCTTATCCGCTTTCGCAGAATGCAGGGAAGAGCGGCACTCTGGATACCGGGCACCGACCACGCGTCTATCGCTACCGAAGCGAAGATAGTCGAGGCGATGAAAAAGGAAGGTCTCACAAAAGAGGATCTCGGACGTGAGGGCTTTTTGGAGCGCGCTTGGGCTTGGAAAGAGGAGTTTGGCGGAAGAATTATCGGTCAGCTTAAAAAGCTCGGCGCTTCCTGCGACTGGGACAGAGAGAGATTTACCCTTGACGAGGGCTGCTCTAACGCTGTCCGTGAGGTCTTTGTAAGGCTTTATCAGAAGGGCCTTATCTATCGAGGCGAGCGTATCATCAACTGGTGCCCTCACTGCCTTACCTCTATCTCTGACGCAGAGGTAGTTTATAACGAGTCGGACGGAAACTTCTGGCATCTGCGTTATCCCATCAAGGGAACAGATGAATATCTTAACCTTGCTACAACAAGACCCGAAACGATGCTCGGCGATACTGCGGTAGCAGTTCACCCCGACGACGAAAGATATAAGCATCTTATCGGAAAAACGGTAGTCCTGCCGCTTGTAAACCGAGAGATACCCATCGTTGCCGATTCTTATGTTGAAATGGATTTCGGTACAGGTGTTGTTAAGATCACTCCTGCTCACGATCCTAATGACTTTGAGGTAGGACTCAGACACGACCTTCCTGTTATTAATGTTATGACCGACGATGCAAAGATAAATGAGCTCGGCGGAAAGTATTCGGGAATGGACCGTTATGAAGCGAGAAAGGCTATCGTCGCTGACCTCGATGCCGAGGGATTCTTAGTTAAGGTAGAGCCAATTAAGCACAATGTCGGCTCTTGCTACCGTTGTAATTCGGTAGTTGAACCTAGAATCTCCAAGCAGTGGTTCGTTAAGATGGAGCCTCTGGCAAAGCCCGCAGTAGAAGCGGTTAAAAACGGCGATATCAAGTTCATTCCGTCCAGACTTGAAAAGATATATTTCAACTGGATGGAGAATATCAAGGATTGGTGTATCTCACGTCAGCTCTGGTGGGGCCACAGAATTCCCGCATGGTACTGTCCCGATTGCACAGAGATAATCGTTTCCCGTACCGATCCGACAAAGTGTCCAAAGTGTGGCTGTGAGCATATAACTCAGGACGAGGATACCCTTGATACATGGTTCTCTTCGGCTCTCTGGCCGTTCTCTACTCTCGGTTGGCCTGAGGAGAATATCGACCTTAAATATTTCTATCCTACCGATACCCTCGTTACAGGATATGACATCATCTTCTTCTGGGTCGCCAGAATGATCTTCTCGGGACTCGAGTATACTGAGACTGTTCCGTTCAAGACAGTGCTCTTCCACGGCATTGTCCGTGACGCTAACGGCATCAAGATGTCAAAGTCGCTCGGTAACGGAATAGATCCACTTGTAGAGATCGAAAAATACGGCGCAGACGCTCTGCGTTTCACCCTTGCAACGGGCAACACCCCCGGTAACGATATGAGATATATCCCCGAGCGTGTTGAGGCAAGCCGTAACTTCGCTAATAAGATCTGGAATGCCGCGCGCTTCCTGCTTATGAATCTCACGTCGGACGAGGAAATGCCTTTGCCTGACACCCTCGCTTTAGAGGATAAGTGGTTGCTTTCCAAGTATAATACCTTAGTAAAGGACGTTACAGACAACCTCGAAAAGTTTGAACTCGGACTTGCCGTTTCAAAGCTTTATGACTTCATCTGGGATATCTTCTGCGACTGGTATATCGAGCTTTGTAAATCAAGACTAAACGGCGACGATAAGACTGCTGTAGATACTGCCCGAGCCGTACTTGTTCACGTCTTTACAGGTATTCTGAAGCTTCTGCATCCCTTTATGCCGTTTATCACAGAGGAAATTTGGCAGAGCCTGCCCCACAGCGGAAAGGCTATTATGGTCTCCGAGTGGCCCGAATATGATGAGGCTTTTGCTTTCGGCGCAGAGGAAGAGGAGTTTGAAAAGGTCATAGCGGTCATTAAGGCTGTTCGTAACCGCAGAAGCGAAATGAATGTTCCGCCCTCTAAAAAGGCGCAGATATTCATAGCGACCGAGTCTAAAGCTATTTTCGAAGCAGGCAAGGCGTTTATAACCCGTCTGGCTTCTGGAAGCAGTGTCGAGGTAGGAAACAGCTTCGATATGCCCGATGCCGTTCTTGTCGTAACCGACAGCGCAAAGGTATATATTCCTTTAAATGAGCTTGTCGACTTTACGGCTGAGCTTGAAAGACTTTCAAAGGAGCTTGAGGCTGCAAATAAGGACAAAGGCTTCTATGAAAATAAGCTTAATAACCCCGGTTTTGTTGCAAAAGCACCCGAAGCTGTTGTAAATCAGCAGAGAGAGCTTCTTGCAAAGACTCTCGATAAGATTACGCTTCTTGAAGAAAGTATAGCAAAAATAAAAGCTCAAATATAAAACATAAGGCTGACGTTTCCGTCAGCCTTATTGTGAATTTTGGAGAAAATAATGAACTATAATGAAACGTTAGAGTATATCCATTCGCTTCAGGTATTCGGCTCAATACCGGGTCTGGAGCGGATATCAAAGTTGCTTTCTGCACTGGATGATCCGCAAAAAGAGCTTAAGTTCATCCACGTTGCAGGAACAAACGGAAAAGGCTCCACCTGTACGATGCTTTCGGAAATATACCGAAAAGCAGGACTGAAAGTGGGGCTTTACACCTCTCCTTATGTAATTGATTTTCGCGAGAGAATACAGATAAATGGCGAGTATATTCAAAAAGATGAGCTTGCCCGTCTTTGTGAAATGGTCAAAAAAACGGGAGTTTATGTTACTGAATTTGAGTTTATCACCGCCCTTGCTTTTCTTTATTTTAAAGAGCAAAACTGCGATATTGTAGTTTTGGAGGTTGGACTAGGCGGACGCTTTGACGCTACCAATATTATTGAAGCACCGCTTTGTTCTGTAATTGGCCGAATAGACTTAGACCATACAGATTACCTTGGCGACACTATAGGCAAAATTGCTGCTGAGAAGTGTGGTATTATAAAAAACGGTTGTCCCACAGTTGTCTATCCTTTGCAGGAAATAGAAGCACTTGAAGTAATAAGATCAAACGCGGAAAACTGCACTGTGCCCGACTGTAACGAGTTACAAATCATTGCATCCTCCATAGAAGGAAATCAATTTATATATAAAGGTACAGAGTACAAAACAAAGCTAGTCGGTCAGCATCAGGTATATAACGCTCTGACCGCTATTGAAGCTGCAAAAACTGTAGGTGTTGCGACCGAGCAGAATATAATCGACGGTATTGCAGAGGCGGTGATACCTGCCCGTGTTGAGCTTATATCAAAAGAACCTACGGTCGTGCTCGACGGCTCGCATAATCCAAACGGAGCCGAAGCGCTTGCCGCCTTTATGGAAAACTATAACAATGATATAGTAGCCGTTATCGGAATGATGGCGGATAAAGATTGCGAACTATTTCTTAAAAAAGTGCTTCCTTACTGCTCGTCGGCGATAACCGTTACTGTTAAGGAAAATAAACGCAGTATCTCGGCAGAAGATCTTAAAACTCTCGCCGATAAATATTGCGACCACGTTACTGCGGCAAAAAGTTATGATAAAGCGGTAGAGCTTGCACTTGCAAAATCATACGGTAAAAAGCCTGTTTTCGTCTGCGGTTCGCTCTATCTTGCCTGCGGCATACGAGATACGCTTAAAAACGCTTTTAAAAAATAAAATTCGACAGCGCATTTCTGCATAAAATTTTTGGACAAGGGTATATTATATATAGTAGTGTACAAAATTTTCCAATTAATCGGAGGTGCAGTATGGCTGTCAGTATCAAAGCAACAGGTGAGCTTCTGACCGTAATGCTTGACGGCGAGATCGATCATCACTCGGCTAAGAGCATCCGCGAGGAGATAGACGAAGCAATAGAATTCAATATGCCTTCTCTGCTCATTATGGATTTTTCGGGGGTTTCCTTTATGGATAGCTCGGGAATAGGTCTTGTAATGGGTAGATACAGAAATTTACAAAAGAACGGCGCAAAGCTCAATCTCACAAATCTGCCGCCTAATATATATAAGGTAATGAAGCTGGCAGGGATCGAGAGACTTGCAAAAATTGAAAAGGAGTATGCAAATGAAAGTGGTAAATAAATTTTCAATGAAATTTCCTTCAAGATCTGCAAATGAAAGCTTTGCAAGAACTGTAGTGTCGGCTTTTGCTTCACAGCTCGACCCTACTATTGAAGAAATTTCAGATATCAAGACCGCCGTTTCGGAAGCGGTCACAAACTGTATAGTTCACGCGTACAGAAATACAATGGGGGACATCTACATAACCTGCGAACAGTTTGATTCCGGTATTATACGTATCAAGGTTCGCGATAAGGGCTGCGGAATTGAGGATGTTAAAAAGGCTATGGAGCCTTTGTACAGCTCTCAGGGCGGCGAACGGGCAGGTCTTGGCTTTTCGGTTATGGAAAGCTTTATGGACTCCCTTCGTGTATCCTCTAAAACGGGTAAAGGAACTACCGTTACCATGCGTAAGATGCTCAGCGTGAAAAATGATGTACGATCGGAATAAGGTAATTGAAGAAAATATCAATCTTGTCCACGCCTGCGCGAAACGCTTTGTTGGCAGAGGTATCGAATATGACGATTTATTCGGTGCAGGCTGTGTGGGCCTTATTAAGGCGGCCGACGGATTCGATGAATCCAGAGGCCTTTGTTTTTCCACCTATGCCGTACCGTCAATAATGGGCGAGATAAAAAGACAGTTCCGTGATACGGGAGCTGTTAAGGTCTCCAGAAAACTCAAGGAGTTATCTTTAAAAGTTACAAGAGAAAAAGAATATATCGAAAAGCATACGGGTGAGCCTGCAACGGTAGCTGAGCTTGCGGAAAAACTCGGAGTCAGTGCAGAAGAGGTCACAGAGGCTATCTGTGCGTCGCGTCAGGTGATGTCACTCACCTATGAGGATGAGGACGGCACAGGAGAGATACAGATACCCGTAGTCTCCTGTGAGGACAGTATATGCGGCAGACTCCAGATGGAGCAAGCTATCAACAGTTTGGATGAGATTGAAAGAAACGTTATAAAATTGCGTTATTTTAACGAAAAGACTCAAACGGAATCAGCTGCCATACTTGGAATAACTCAGGTGCAGGTCTCTCGAAAAGAGAAGAAGGCTCTAGAAAAATTACGTAAAATAATGGCATAAAAACCCACAGCTTTGGGCATAGTATATAAGCCAAAACCGCAAAAAGACGTGCAAAAAAGTTTTTTAAAAAAATTTGTATTTTTTTGAAAAAAAGTGTTGACAATGAAAAACGGTTGTGGTATTATAATCTGGCACCGCAAAGAGCGGCGCAAAACCGGACCTTGAAAATTAAACAACGACGAAGAAAAGAAAGAAATTGGACCCGACAATTTTGATGAGAAATCATTGAGTAAATTTAAGGACAAATTCAGACAAAAAACGCTAGTTTTTTAGGAATGA
>JAZNTG010000015.1:0-58853 GCA_045591645.1 Acutalibacteraceae bacterium
AGGTCGATTAAAAATGTGTCGCCTATCTTCCATATATCACCCTGTCCGTTGCCAGAACTGTGATAGCTCTTTAGTTCTGTATTTCCTATTATGACGGTTATACAGATAATCAGCCTTAGAGCATCGGCTGATGAAGTCTAACCCGACCTCAAGGTTTTCTGCTAGTGATTCTCAGTCCGTCGCAGAACTCAGACTGTAGCTCTCGGCACCAAACCTTTGGTGCAACTAACTTCCCATGTCAAAAACAAAAATTTAAAACACTCCTTCACAACTCCGTCATACGGCAATTTTCCAGCGTATCGACGGGAATATATTTGAACCTCATTTAGAGGAATCAAAAACACCATAAAACAAAGAAAGACACCTATCTCGAAAGATAAGTGCCTTTGTTTGCTTTATCGTAAGCTTTACGAAAGAGCATACCAATACACTTAACCTTCTGGGTTTAATGTATTATTTGAATAACTCCTTCATTATTTTAAAGCTCGTATATATTATACAGTATAGAATTTACCTTGTCAAATTGCTTATTGGCCTCTTATTTGCGATTACAAGCGATTAGAAGCGATTACAAGCGGAAAAGTGGTCGTTTTAATATCGGTTGTGGTCTTTTTATATACGGTTTAAAGCCTTTTTTGGTCTTTTTGAAAAAATTTTATGTACATTAATCTTTTCTATATGTTGAAAAAATCAGCTAATATTTGCTCGGTTATCACACTTTTTAGAGTGAATATAGAAAAGCACAGCCCTTTTCATTATGATTGGGGATGTGCTTTTGACTTTTATCGGAACAAATTAGAATGACTGCCAACTCTGTATAGCATTAAGACAAGAACATCGTCAATAACTTCATATACAAGCAACCAATCAGGCTCTATATGGCATTCTCGGCAACCTTTATAATTACCGCTTAAATCGTGATCGCGATATTTTTCTTCCAAAGGTTCGCCATTGGCCAGCTTTTCAATTACTGCGAAAAGTTTTTCCGTATCCTTACCTTGTTTCTCGGCAAGTTTTAAATCCTTTTTGAACTGTGTTGTAAATCTAACTTCATACTTCATACTTCAAGTGCCGCCCTTAAATCTGCCATATTATCATAACCGGTTGCGGTTCTATCATAGGCAATAGTTCTGCCTTCACTGATAGCAGCGGCGGTAGTCTCGTTGGGAACATTAAGTTTTACTTCAAAAGGAATTCCATTCTCTCTAATCGCCTGTCTTAAAAAGATATTAACAGCTGTAGTCATATTAAGCCCTAAAGCATCAAAAATCTTTTCAGCCTGAGCTTTAACATCCTTATCCGTCCGAATATTCAAATTAGTGGACTCCATATAATACACCTCCGTTATTATTCTATGCATATTGTAACACATTATGCACACAATGTCAATACAATTAAAAGATTTTGCTACTAATTTTATAATCCTAACAACTCTTTTTTCTTCTTTTCAAATTCCTCAGCTGTAATAATACCTTCGTCTGCTAATTGTTTATACTTGCGTATTTCATCTGCTGCGGAAATCGGTGCACTTTCTGCGATTTTTATTGTTCGTGTTGCTTTCGGTGCGCTATCTTCAATTTCTTTTTGACGTTCATACTCTGCGGTCGCTTCAGAAAGTAAAGTTACAATAAAGGCAATTTGGTCAGTATCGTTTGTCATTACAATATGAGTTTTATTTCCTGCATAAAGCGTAATACCATCAGGTCGAAGCTCTATGTTACCCACTTTACCCGCAGGAACTTCAAATCCATAGGTAGTTGTCATCAATATAAATCTCTGATTTGTGATAACAAAAGTGCCACGTTGGGATGTTTCTAATACCTGCTCACGTACAGCGTGTCCAGCGGATCCACCTGAGCGATATGTAAAGTTTTTCATTAGGCGGAGAGAATATCCTTTACTTGCACCGGTATATCCCGTTGTTACGGTTTTGATTTTACCGCCGCAAGCATTCCCTGCGTAATAACAATGCTCATCCTTTTTTAGTGCTACCGGAGAATTAAGTATCGCAAATGGTTTCACTCTTTCAAGGGCGTTTATAGAGTCGTCACACAAAGCAAAGAACTGCTCTCTTGTAAACTTTTTTGCCGACCTATGTGAAAGGCCTCTATTTTTAAGCCTTTGCACACAATTAGCGCAGACTTCACCATAAGCGGTACTCTTTTTACCACCCTCTTGATGATTGCCGCAGATGGGGCAAGTATATGTTTCAGAAACAACTCCAACATTATTAGTAGTCGGTGTTGCGGTTGCACCTGAAGATGACCCCATCCCGTTGGCAAATTGATTTGCTTTTGCTTGCCACTCCTCAGCCTTTTTCTGCATATTATCTACGGTTTCCTGCGCCTTATTTATAAAATCAAATAATCCCATTATTCAATGTCCCCTTACTTCTTATAGATCGTAGTCTTTACGCCTTTCAAAGATTGTTCAACCTTTTTCACCGACAGTTTTTCGTCAATCATACCTAAGCTAATATGATAGCCTTTGCTTTTGTACCAAAAATTCAAAGTGGTGCTACCAATACGATTATCTTTTAGGTATCCAATGCTACCAAAACACTCAAATTCCGGCATTGCTTCGTAATGCTCACGTGTTGTGATATACAATTCAAACGGGTATTTTGATTGTTTCCCGCTTGCCGTCAGCGGTGCATATTCAAAATATGTATACAGTTTTTGAGAGAAATTGCTATTGAACACAATTTCAGAAGCAGGGATATTTAATGCTTCACGGATTTTAAGTTGTTTTCTCATTGAAGTCAACAGGTCATTAACCAGTTCGATGCCTTCAAACACTTTCGACTTATCGCAATCAGAAACGAGCATTAAATTTCTGCCATCAACCGAATGTGTTTCTGTAACAGTAAAACCGTTAGATGCAGCACTCTGATCAACAGCAATAGCCTCACTATTGGCAAATTGCTTCTGCGCCTTTTTTGCACTTGTTGCTTCGGGAGAATGTGCTTCAATAACATCGAAATGAGCGACAATTGCATCGGCACCTTTTGATGTTGGTTTGTTGTCTGCTAAGTAGCCATTACTAATTAAAAATTGCTTTTCTTTCTCAAACTCTATGCCGTATTTGTACTCAAAATATGAAGGCACTCTCTTTTGACCGTTTTTGCCAATCCAATATAGCAGATAAATATGTCCCGGTAATAATCCATCATTAAATGGCGTCATCATACCAACAGGAATTATCGCTTGTTTCGGGAAAATCTCAGCTTGTTCAAGCCAATTTGTATTTCTTTCACGGTCTAATGATATAAAAGGCTTAACAGGATATGAGTTATAATATTTTCTGTGAATTTTATCTCTGTATCTTTCGCTTGCCGGCATTTTCTGCATATCGTCCATCTGCGCCGGTGCAATGGTTTTTCTATCTAATGTTTGAGTTTCCTGCGGCTGTTTGCTCGCAGTAGCGCCCAACAAGCTATTCAGTTTATCAAACAAACCCAAAATATTGCCTCTTTTCTTAATCTAATGCGTATACCGATAATTCAAATTTAGTAGAGTCGTCATATTCTTCAGTATCTAAAACAAATTCTGCATCGCCAAAGATTTTCGTTACATAACCATCCTTAGCCTTGTAATTATAAACCCACTGTCTTACTTCATCAACATTTATATATTCAGTATTAAAGAAAGCAACACATGTTAATATGTAATCCATATCATTATCATAAGTAGCAAATTTTGCAATTTTTATCTCAAAGTTTTCTTCTGCCGATAGATCATAGGATTTGGTATAAGTGTTGTACTCATTATTGGCACAATACACAGACCATTCTTTGTTGATCTGAGATTGAATAAGACTATGATCATCCCACCAATTATAGCTACTATTGCTTTTTAATGTATCTTCAATGGTCTTTGCATTAGTACCATTAACAACGCCATCAGATAAATATTCATTGTTAGTTTTGGAAGATGCATTATCTGCTGAACTATCAATGTTTGCATTAGTATTATTGCCAATACTAAAGTCAAAATCAAGTATTCCACAACCCGTCATTGAAACTGAAAAAATCATAATGCACATAAAGACTAAAACAACTTTTTTCATCATACTACTCCTCTTAACAAAAAAGTGCGCGACCGAAGCCACGCACCGAAAAGCGCAACTCCGATTGTCGCCAAACAAAGCCCAAACAGAAAAGGAAACCCTTGTTACCATCTGAGTGGAGTTGCGTTTTTACCGAACTCTTTTTAGATGATAACCAAAAAAGGGTACAATATTCCCTTGATATTAAGTTGTCCTTTTCCTTATTCTGCTTTGTTTGGCTAATATATTATATCACACTTACCGACAAAAGAAAAGTAGTTTTGAAATTAATTTTAAATTTTGTCAGCTATTAGATATAACTGACAAAATCCATCTACTTATATTTTGTAAAGTGGTGTTCCGATTTTAAATTAAAAGTATTGATTTTTATATTTGGTTGTGATAATATAATATCGTAATTTGACAATGAACAACATATAATTTATTGACGAAAATTTTGAGAGGAGATTTAAGATTATGGATGTACATTCTGTCCGTCAGTTAATGAGAACAAAAAGTATATATGAAATACCTATGCGTGTCACCTTTTATGCCCGTGTATCTTCCGAAAAGGACGAGCAGTTAAACTCACTTGACAACCAAATTTCCTATTACCGCAACTTTATAAAGAAAAACTCTAATTGGGAGTTTGTTGAGGGGTATATTGATGAAGGTCTTTCGGGTATGAGTACCAAAAAGCGTGAGAACTTCCATAATATGATTAGTGATGCAAAAGCAGGACTTTTTGACCTTGTTATTACCAAGGAAATTACCCGTTTTGCCCGTAACACACTTGACAGTATTCAGTACACTCGTGACCTACTTTCCTACGGTGTAGGTGTATTCTTTCAGAACGATAACATCAATACTCTTGATGAAGATAGCGAACTTAGACTTACCATTATGTCGGGTATTGCACAGGACGAGCTGCGTAAACTATCAAGCCGTATTAAATTTGGTCATCAAGAGGCTATAAAGAAAAATGTTGTCCTTGGTAATAGCCGTATTTTCGGCTACCGAAAGGACAACAAAAGATTAGTTATTGACGAAAAAGAAGCGGATATGGTTCGTGAATTATTTGAGCTTTACTCAACCGACCAATATAGTATGAAACAGATTGAGGAAATCTTTTGGAACAAGGGTTACCGCAACAACAATGGCAAACGCATCTGCCACAGTACAATGTCTAACACCATTTCTAACCCCAAATACAAGGGCTACTATGTTGGCAACAAGGTAAAGATTATAGATATGTTTACCAAAAAGCAAAAGTTTTTACCGCCTGAGGAATGGGTTATGTTTAAGGATGAGACAGGCGAAATTGTTCCTGCTATTGTTGATGAAGAATTATGGGAAAAAGCCAACGCTGTTCTTAGAAGGCGTAGCCGCGATGTTAAGAATAGGCAGAATCTATGCAACCATCCGAATTTATTGACTGGTAAAATGTACTGCACCCATTGTGGAAAGCTCTATTATCGCAAGGACAGTAAAGACCGCAAAGGCAATGTGTTATCCCGTTGGATATGCAGCGGCAAAATTAACAATGGAACTGATTCTTGTCCCTCATTCACTATCTACGAAGAAGAAATCAAAGAAGTTCTTTACGAGGTATTTAAGGACACTGCTGAGGATGCAAAACTAATTATTGAAGAATACACAAATATGTATTCAGAGATTTTAGCAAAAGACACTTCATCGGGTGAACTGCAAAAGCTCAAGGACCGACTTGATTTTCTATCAAAGAAAAAATCAAAGTTGCTCGAGTATAATATTGCGGGTCAAATCAATGACCGAGATTTTGTTGAGATGAACAAACAAATTACCGAAGAATCTACCGAAGTCTACTCCGCCATTCAGGAAATCGAATATGAAATCAACTCCCGAGCCGAATACAAACAGAAGATTGAAGAAATACGTAATATATTACTTAAAGCCGAAAATGAAGCAAGTCAGAATATGATTGATTCGGCGTTCATAAATAGGTATATTGACAAGATTTATGTGACCCCTATTGAAGAAGGCACTGTTGAAATTTCGGTAAAGATTTTCTCGGGAGAAACAGTTGAGAAACATTTGTCCACCCTACGAAAACGCCATAAATCTATTAAAAATGCCGAAAAAACGGATGAAAATGAGTCCTCTGATAACGGTATTGTCAATGTTTGCAGTACGGGACACACTTTTAAGAAGATGATCGAGTCTTACGAAAACAGTATGAAATAAGCGATCGTTTTGATCTGTAACAAACGGACATCTGCAATAGTGGATGTCCGTTTTCCTTGACTAAGTATTCCCGATAGATTATAATATCAAATACGACACTGCAACTGATTGTTTACATATTTCAACCACAAAAGGAGGTATCGTTGATGCGAACTCTTATCATAAGCTGTACCACAGGCGAAGGACATAATTCCTGTGCAAAGGCTATAAAAGAAGTATACGATGCCAATAATGAGGTTTGTGAGGTCGTTGACGGACTTTCTTTTATTTCAAGGAGCCTGTCACGCTTTATAGAAAAAGCACATATTCTGTTATACCGTCATTTTTCTAAACTTTTCGATTTTGGCTACAGGCTAAGCGAAAAACATCAGGCAACCTTTGCGCCCGGCTCAGTATTCTACAAGGTTTTTTCAAGAGGTGCTGCAAAGCTTAGAGATTACATAGTCGGTAATGATTACGATACCGTGATATGTACTCACCCTTTTGCGGCAGTAATTCTGACAGAAATGCAAAACCGTTATGCACTCCCCATACATACGGCTTTTGTTGCGACAGACTATACTTGCTGCCCCAGTGTTAAGGATTCCAACCTTAATATCTACTTCATCCCTGACAAAAACCTTGTTAGTGATTTTCGCTCAGATAATATAACCGACGATAAGATATTTCCTGTGGGCATTCCTATTAAGCAGAAGTTTTATGAAGCGACCGACAAGACTGACGCAAAGCGCAAGATGAACACCTCAGCCGATAGAAAACACATTGTTATGATGTGCGGAAGTATGGGGTGCGGTCCATTGGCAAAGCTTGCTGTCAGGGTTGCCTCTAACATGGGAAATGACTGTGAGCTTACGGTTATTTGCGGCACTAACAAAAGCCTGCAAAAGTCACTCTTAAAAAAGAGCGCTCATTTGAAAAACATTCACATTTTAGGTTTTATCGATGAAATGCCGACTATGCTTGCCAGCTCAGACCTTTATCTAACTAAGCCGGGCGGAATAAGCACCACCGAAGCGGCAGCAAAAAGGGTGCCTATGCTCTTCGTAAATACCGTTGCCGCATGCGAAACCTACAATCTTGATCATTTTCTCAGCTATTCTGTAGCGGACTCGGGCAAGAACGTTAAGGAGCTTACCGATAAATGCCTGAAAATTCTTGATGAAGAATATCTTCTGAAACACTTCAGACGTAATCTTGAAAACATTCCTATTGTAAATAGTTCTGAAAAGATCAGAGAAATTCTGATAAAAACACATCCGCATAATAAGTAAACGGGATGCTCAGCATCCCGTTTTTCTTTCTCTTATCTTATGCGCGACCTTATAAATGTCGCCACCGCCCATAGTTATAACAATGTCGCCGTGAGAAACTATGTTTAACACAGCTTCGGTCGCCTCGTCAAAATCAGCAACGCAGACACAGTCGCTCAGACCTTTAGCAATATCCTCGGACGAAATATCGTAGGTATTGACCTCACGTGAACCCATTATCGGGGTCAGTATAACTTTGTCAGCTACAGACAGAGCGCTGATAAAATCGTCCTTTAACAGAGCCGTTCTTGAGAATGTAAAGGGCTGAAATACAGCGATCACCCTTTTATAGCTCAGATCTTTTGCGGCGGTGAGGGTCGCTTTGATCTCGGTCGGATGATGCGCGTAGTCATCTGCAAGTACAAAATCCTCATAATCACCTAAAAATTCAAATCTTCTGCCTGCGCCTCTGAACTGCTCAAGCGCCCACTTAATTCCCTCAGGAGAAACACCGAGGTAGTCCGACACCGCAACGGCAGCAAGACTGTTCATAACATTGTGTTTACCCGGAACAGCTAAGTCAAGTCTTATCAGCTTCTTACCATTTTTATAAACATCAAATGCGAAGCCATACCTTGAAGGCTCAATATTTTCGGCATAATACTCATTTGACCTATCAAGTCCGAAGGTATGCTTTTCAATCCCGAGATCTTTAAGCGCAGCTGAGGCTCTCTTGTCATCACCGTTATAAAAAGCTATCTTTGACATTGAGACAAACTTTTTAAATGAATCGGTAAGGTTTTCCATAGTCTTGAAATAATCAAGATGATCGTTATCAATATTAAGTAAAACGCTTATATCGGGCGACAATTCAAGAAATGTATTTACAAACTCACACGATTCACAAACAAAAATATCGCTTGTTCCGCAAAGACCGTTAGAGCCTATTATCGGAAGCTTGCCGCCGATAACTGCCGAAGGCTCCATCTTGTTTAAATAAAGAATTTGTGTTATCATTGAAGATGTGGTGGTTTTGCCGTGAGTTCCGCATACACCTATAACGTTATCAAACTGACGGGTCAATGCGCCTAGGAGCAAGGATCTTTCCATAATAGGGATGCCAAGCCTTTTTGCTTCCACCCTTTCAGGATTGTCCTCAGAAATGG
The DNA here is from genome assembly GCA_045591645.1 of Acutalibacteraceae bacterium. Lineage (GTDB taxonomy): Bacteria > Bacillota > Clostridia > Oscillospirales > Acutalibacteraceae > SFWF01. The sequence goes on from JAZNTG010000015.1 coordinate 8,687, forward strand.
CAGCAGAATACACAACAAGCTCTGCTCCGTGAACATTTTCGGGGTTATGTCCCATATACACCTTTATTCCGAGGCTGCGGATACGGTTGAGGGTATCTCCATCATTGTTGTCGGAGCCTGAAAGCTCGTATCCTCTTTTATGAAGAATTTCGGCAAGCGGGCACATTCCCGAGCCGCCGATCCCTATCATATGAACTCTTTTAATACCGATAAGTAATTTGTCGCTGCTTCTTAATTCTTTCATAATAATAAACCTCTTGAAAGTTCTTATATATTCATACAATAAATGATGTTCTATAATCATTATAACGATATTTTTAAAAAAATAAACCTTTATTTTGGAGTTTTCTATGATTATTAAGTTTCCGACCTATGCAGAGCTTTGTCTTGATACAATTGAAAAGCGCGGATTTGAAGCCTGGTTTGTCGGCGGGTGTGTTCGCGACTCAATATTAGGACGCGAATTTTATGATATTGATATTACTACAAATGCACTTCCCGAACAAATAGAAGCAATTTTTGAAAAAACCGTGCCTACAGGAAAAAAGCACGGTACAATAACAGTTATTATAGACTCTAAACCTATAGAGGTAACTACCTACCGAAGTGAAACCGGGTATTGTGATAACCGACATCCCGAAAGCGTGACCTTTGAAACTGATATTGAAAGCGATCTTTCGCGCAGGGATTTTACTATAAATGCTTTTGCATATCACCGCGAGCGCGGTCTTCTTGATCTTTTCGACGGTATCAAAGATCTGGAAAGCGGTATCATCCGCGCCGTGGGTGAAGCTGAACAAAGATTCAAGGAGGATGCACTTCGTATTCTTAGGGCCTATAGATTTGCATCTGTTTTAGGCTTTACTCTACACAAATCCACCGAGAAAGCCGCCTATTCCTGCGGAGAATCGATTTCCTATCTCAGCGGAGAAAGAATCTTAGCCGAGCTTAAAAAGCTCTCAAGCGGCAAAAATCCAAGCGTCATTGCCGATTTTGTTAATAGAGGATATTTAAAGCCATTTGGGATCTTCGAATTTCCTGATTTTATAAATAATATTGACGTTATTAAAGAAGAGTATAGAGCGGCTGCGCTTATTTCGCTTTCCAAGCACAATAGTGAAACCATAAGATTCAAACTAAAGCCCGAAAACCGTCTTATTGATAATATTAATATTATGGATAGGATAAGAAGCCTACCCATTCCTAAAAACAAAACTGAGCTGAAGCTGACACTGAATAAGCTGGGAGAAGCGCACACAGAGCTTTATACGGAATATGCAAAAATTCTGTATTCTGAGGACACTGCAAAAAAATTGACAGCATTAACCCGGGATGTCTTATATAACAACGAACCGTTTTCTATAAAGCATCTTAAAATCGACGGTAACGATCTTCTTGGGCTTGGAATAAGCGGCAAAGACATCAAGGCTGCGCTCACAAAGCTTACACTTTCCGTTATTGAAAATCCTGAGCTGAACTCAAGATCCATCCTACTGTCACTTATAGACAAAATAATGTAACCCGACGCCGACAGCGACATAAAATGTATTGTGAATATTTTATTTCGTTGTCGGTGATTTTATGTTAATTACGGTTATTTCCGATGCTAACAGGCACAGTATCTTGTCAGAAGAGTTAAAAAAAGACGGCTACCCTGTCAGCCTTTATAAGAGCTTTGATGAAATTCCTTTGAAGATAGACGGAGATATTGTTATACTGCCAATCCCAACACTTAAAAAGGACGGCTCGGTCAATTTAAATAATTGCAGTATTGCGATCGAAGAGCTGATCTTACGAACAGATAAAGATTGTCTTATCATCTCTTGTAACTATTCAACAGAGCTTAGACGCTTTATTGATATAAATAAATATGAGCCTTTTACCTCTATGAATGCAATTCCGTCTGCCGAAGGCGCGATTTTTAAAGCCGCCCAAAACAGTGACATTACCCTGTTTGGCAGTAAGTGTCTCGTTATCGGATACGGTCGGATCGGCAAGATAATATCAGACAGACTTAAGGGCTTTGGCGCAGCCGTGTCGGTCGCAGCGCGAAATTATAAAGACATATATTCAGCTAAAGCCCACGGTTGCAGCTTTATTGGCTACGATGAGCTAGATAACGGTATAGCTGACTTTGATTTTATTTTTCAAACCGTGCCTTATCTCATTTTAGATAAAAACAGATTAGATCGAACGAGTGCCGTTATCATAGAGCTTGCTTCGGGCGGGGTCGGTACCGATCTAAGTTACGCCAAAGCCAATAACAAGAAAGTAATATATGCTCCTGCGATCCCCGAAGGATACAGTCCGAAGAGTGCGGGCAAAATATTCCACGACAGCGTTATAAGTATTATGAAAGAACTTAACATCTGACAGCAAAACGAGGAGTATACATGCAAAAAAATAAGCTTGGTTTTGCTCTGTGCGGATCGTTTTGTACGATAAAAGAAGCAGTAGAGCAGATCGTGAAGTTAAAGGAAAAAGGATTTGATATACAACCGATATTTTCTGAAATAGTAGCAAATTGTGACACACGATTTACAGATGCCGAGACTTTGCGCCGTGATGTTGAAGATATCTGCGGTAAAAGAATAATATCTTCGATAGTCGAGGCTGAGCCTATCGGTCCCAAAAAGCTGTTTGACGCGCTTATTGTTTGCCCTTGTACGGGCAACACTCTTGCAAAGCTTGCTAACGGTATTACCGATTCGACCGTTACAATGGCTGTTAAAGCCCATCTTCGCAACAATAAGCCCGTAATACTAGCCATTGCAACCAACGATGCCTTAGGCGCCTCTGCTAAAAATATTGGATGCCTTCTTAATACAAAGAATATCTACTTCGTTCCCTTTGGTCAGGACGATGCTATAAATAAAGAAAAATCGATGATTGCGGATTACAGTCTTGTGTATGATACGCTGTTAAACGCAATCGAAAACAAACAGATAACCCCTATGATAATATAAAAACACGGTGTCTTACGACACCGTGTTTTTATATATCTATGGACTTTCCAAGCGTAAATGAATAAAGAATAAGTTGTTTTACTTTCTTCTTTAAGATCTGTTCAGAAGCTTTACCGTAAATTGTTAGCTGTTCACTGTAACTCGCTTTAAGTTCATCCTCGTTTTTGTTGCGGTCTGTCTTAAAGTCTACGATCACTACGCCGTCATCCTCTTCAAACAGAAGATCGACCGCGCCCTGAACGATTATTTTTTCATTTGAAAGCGACTGATTTAGATCAGCTCTCACATAGCTTGCAGGAAATTCGGATAAAAAGTTCATCTCTCGGCGAACGTGCTTTGAACAGCTTATCCTTTTGTAAAGCTCAGATTCAAAGAATGTTCGAACAGCTTCTTTATTAACAGATTGGGCCTCTTCACAAGTGAGAAATCCCGCTTCATAAAGTCGCTCGCATTCATCCTTGACAGACGCCAAAGCACTCGGATAATCACAGAACTGCATAAACTTGTGAGTAGCCGTACCCCTCTCAGCAGCGCTCATTCCGCCCTCGCTCATAAATGCAGGCTTTGCAGTGAACTGATACTTTGATTCATCAGCCTTATGAATAATATCTGTAACCGACGCTTTTGCTTCTACGCTCACAAGCTCGGAAAACGGATACTCGTATGAATAGTTCTTTATTAGCTCACGCTCGATATCCTCATCAGCCGCATACACGACATTCTTAATTCTATCTGCAGCTTCAAAATCGGTATGAATACCCTCAACATTTGTATTGCCGTTTAAATAACCCATATATTTGTCGGCATTTGTAATAAATTCTTCTGCAAGAATCCAATCAGAGTAAGACTTTGTAGACTTAAAGGAGTAAGTCCGCATACGTCGGTCTTGGACGAAGCCCATATCTGCAAGGTCGGATATTTTTTTCTTAAGATCTTTAAAGCAAGAAGTAATTACAAGCTTTTCCTCTGCTCGGGTCAGCGCAACGTACAGAAGGCGTATCTCCTCAGCCATCAACTGCTCTTTTTCATATTCAGACATAAGGACGCGTAAAAGGGTTTCGGATCTTTCGTTACTTTCAGAGTCTGTATACTTGAACGAAAATCCGTAATGCTCATCTGTTAACAACGAAGCGTAGCAATCGGTAAAATTAAACTGATGGTCTGTATCCGCAAGAATACAAACAGGATACTGCAGACCCTTCGAAGAATGAATGGTAGATATGCGCACTGAGTCTCCCGAGTACGGTACCTCCGCTTTTACATCCTTATCGCTTGCCTCCTCTGCCATACGCAAAAATTCACGCAGGCTACGCTTTCCCTCGCTCTCAAAGGACAGAGCAAGATTTCTCAGCGTCATAAGATTGGCTTTTTTAAGCTCTCCTTCAGGAAGTCTTGAAACTATACCGACAAAATTAGTGTTATCAAATATTCTATCTATCAGATCGCATACCTTTGAAGTAACATTCATTTGTCGATAAGAAGACAGATCTTTTAAAAGTAAATCCGCCTTAATATTTCCAAGCGATGCGGCAACGGTTATTGCCGAAATCAGCTTACCTTTTTTACTTCTTCCGCGCATCTCGGCAAGCTCATCGATAGTAAACCCGAAAAGCGGCGACGTAAGCACCGTAAGCAGTGAAATATCATCAAAAGGATTATTAATCACACGAAGCAGCGACAGTAATGTCACGACCTCGTCCGTAGCAAAGATCCCCTTATCTGCAAGCGTAACGGGTATACCGTGCTCTCTGAGGATCTTTGAGAAAGCGGCACCATTGACGCTTGGTGATCTCATCAATACAGTAATATCACTGTATTTTGCCTTCCGCAGACCGTTTTCGCACTTTATAAACGGAGCTGCATTGACGGTATCCTTTATTATCTTTGCGATTACATTTCCTTCTGCAAAAGACTGAATATCGTCAAAGTCTTGGTCAGCCACTTCGGATAAACTGCAAGCCGCAAGATCGATAAAATGATGCTCGACCTTTCTCTCGCTATTCTCGGGAAACTCTGCAAGCGCTTCTAATTTCTCTTTGTCGTCATACTCGATATCAGCAGTATCTTCGTGCATTATAAATGAGAAAAGTCGGTTTACATAATCACATATTTCGGGACGGCTCCGAAAGTTACCCGAAAGATCCACTCTCAGTCCGAAGCTGTCATCAGAGCTCTCATCCTGATATATTTTTTTCTTTTCTATGAAGTTATGGGGGTTTGCTCCGCGGAAGCGATAAATGCTCTGCTTTGCATCGCCTACGCAGAATAACTTTCTCTGATTATCGGACAACGCATTAAAAAGAGTATCCTGAAGATCGTTTGTATCCTGATATTCATCTACAAGTACCGCGTCGTAAGCAGAAATATACTCATCAGCGTCAGGGGAAATTACAATTTCTCCGTCTTTATATTCGGTAATGAGCTCAAGAGCTGTCTGCTCAACCATATCAAAGGTCATAAGTCCCCTGCTCAGAAGCTCTGAACATATAAGCTTAGAAAGCCCTATAACAAGCTCCGCTATCTTCTTGATATGAGGGATAGAAGCAGATATCTCATTTCTCAGCATTTCCCTGTTGCCGTAAACAAGCTTGAAAATATGCGAAAGCAGCTTTTGTGCGGCATCGCGCTGAGCTTTTGCGTATTCTGATTCTTGGCTTTTGTACTTTGCTGAAAGCGACTTCATAGCGGGCGGCGCAAAATCCTTGATAAGATAATATATGCCATCCCAATCATCTGCTTCACATAAATCAATAATTCGGTCTGCAAAATCGGAAAAGTATAATATATTATCACTATACTTTTCAAAAGCTACCTCGTTATACTGAAGAGCTGAAACAGCCTTTTCAATTGAGATTTTGGCTTCCCGAGCAAATCCGATGACTATTTTTACAGCATCGGTAAACCAACTATTATCCTTTCCTTCTGCAAAGTCCTCATAGCTTTTTACGACCTTCAATATCCATTTTTCAGGATAAGGCATTTTTCTGCTATAGGAATAAATGTCCAGTATCCTGCTCGAAAGCTCCTTATCGTCATAGTCAGAGCCTATATACTCAAGAAGTTCGAGAAATTCCTTATTACTCGCGTTAAATTGGTCGTTTAAGAGCTTAGATAATGAAGCTGACATTATCATTCTAAAATCAGAATTATCTACAATTTTGAAAGAGGGATCTATACCTGCCTTATCAAAATTATCCCTGACAAAATTCATACAGAAGGTGTCGATAGTACTTATCTTGGCAGAGCTCAGTAATATTTTCTGTCTTTGCAGCAGAAGGTTGTACGGATCGCTGTCAAGAGCTTCATTAAGCTTTTTCTCAATTCTGAGCTTTAGTTCTGCTGCAGCAGCATTTGTAAAAGTAACTACAAGCATACGATCAGCCATCAGAGGATCTTCACAGTCGGTCAGGCGATCGATCACTCTTTGTACCAATACCGCTGTTTTGCCTGAACCTGCGGCGGCGGATACAAGTGTATTTTCTTTTGAATAAATCGCCTTTTCCTGCGCAGCCGTCGGTTTAAATGCCACTTGTATCGCCTCCCTTAAGTTTTTCTCTGATTACCTCATTACTCTGCCTTGTCACCTTGAAATGCTTAGAATTCTTATTTCTGCAAACTGTTTCATAATCACAGTACTTACAGGCATCCGAGCCTATCGCATCAACGGGAGCAGGTATAAAATCACCCCGACGTATGGTGTTGCCCATATCTCTCATAAGATTTTCAATATTATTGAAGATCAAGGAAAACAGTTCTTCATCAACAAATGCCTTATTACCCGCTTTATAGGTTGGAATGAATTTACCCTTATTCTCCTTATCCATCGCGCGAATAACCTCTTCATCTTCAAGGATAAGTCCGTTCATTGCAAGCTTTTTGGTCTTTGAGTCATTCTTTGCAGGCATATACAGAATACCGCCCGCACGCAGATCCCCAGCTACCGAGCTGCCGTTTTTTACAAGCGCATACAGATATATGAGCATCTGCATATTAAGTCCGAAAAGCGTATCTGAAAGCTCAAAGGACTTTGTACCCGTTTTATAATCAACTATTCTGACCGTATTTTTAAAAAGGTCTACCCTGTCTATTTTGCCTGTTAATACCATTTCTCCTTTATCGATAGGAATTCGAAGCTCAGGGACATCTCCTTTTTCTGATATCTCAAGCTCGCAGTAAACAGGGTCAAAATCGCTTTGACTGAATTCCTCTGCAATATGCATTACCACACCTTTGACAGAGCGTGCTATCTTTGAAAGAAGAAATTTAAAGCGCGGAGTAATCAAAATATCCGCTCCCGAAATTGAAGCAACATATTCATCGATCAGCCTGTCGACCTCGCTGCTGATCTCTTTTTCAGAGAGCTCACCGAGCTTTTTATGATAGGTATTGATCAGCGTTTCGAGAACATAGTGTGTTATAGTACCGCGCTGCATTGCGTTAAGATCCGCTTGTCTGAGCTTCCCTGTTCTTAGACCGAATTTAAGAAAATACATAAGTCTGCACGAATAAAATTGATCAAATTTAGAGGCAGAAACATAAATACTGTCATTAAAAAGCCTGTCCGAATTATCTTTGGAAATCATAAAGCTATCATTAAAAGAGTCTTTATCAAAGCTTTGGAGTATATGTTTTACTTTAGATTGACCCTCCAAAGATGCTTTTACTGTTTCAAATTTTTCTCCGTACAGATCACTCATTAAATATGCGGCTGTTTCGGGTGTAGCGGGCATAAAGGCGCTCTCTGCCAAAGGCTCAAAGTCGGTGACACTGATATTTTCAAAACTGTCAATTATATTTGTTAAGAAGGCAGAGGGTTCCAGCTTCTCACCACCGACAGATTTTTCAGAATAAAGAATATAGGTCTTATCGATCGGACAGCAAACCATTGAGTATACAAGATAATTTTCTTCTACCGCACTTTTTATCTCATCATCATTGAGCGAGATACCATACTCCTCAAGCCTACGCTTGTCGGCTGTAGCAAGCAGTCCCGACTTTAATGAATGATCAGGGAAAACGCCTTGATTTGCTCCGAGAATTATTGCTATCTTTGGCTTTGACGGTCTTATTCTGTCAGCACTTCCGAAGGTTACCTCGTCCAGCATCTGCGGCACATTTGAAATCGAAACCGCTTTACAGGAGATAGTAATTGCTTTAATATATTCCTCTGTTTTAACTTCTCCTTTATAAAGCTTTGCAAGCGAATCGAGTATTTCCATAACTTTATCCCAGCACTGCCGTAAAACAGAAGCAGAAAACTTTTCCCCGTTACTTTCCAAGTCTTCACAAATAACGGACAGATGCTTATCAGCCTTTTCTGAAATCAGAAAATTATACAGTGCCTTAGAACGATTTGAAGCAGTGCCGTTAAATGTTGTGCAGAATAACGTAAGCCTTTTGTGAATGTCAGCTCTTATGCTGTTAAGACGGTTTAGGACAGCTTGATCTTCCACAGATATTTCACCGTTATCAAATCCCGAAGGGCTCATAACCCACTCGTTAGCCCAATCCTTGCCTGAAATGTTCCAGACATAGATATAGTCCTCAAGAGCGTAAATATCCTCAGGTTTGTACGAATTGAATCCGCATTTAAGCCATGACAATATGTTCTCAGTCGAAAATGACGCTTTGATCTTCAAAAGAGACTCAAGGTATATATAAAGAGCGGTATCGGTCAGATTAACCTTTTTATCAAAAAAGCACTGAATACCATTTTTCTTGCAAAAAATCTCAATATAGTTCTTATAAGTGTCGGCATTTCTAGCTACAACTATAAAATCCTTATATCTGTATTTTTCACAATCAACAAGGTGTCTGATAATTCCCGCCGCCGCAAATGCTTCCTCTTGGGGATCGCGGCAGCTTATTATACGCAGATTATTAAGCCCTTCACAGTCACAAGGTTCCGAGCTTTTGTGTATGAAAGATGCTTCTAAATTTTTCAGAATTGTATTGGAGTAATAATTCTTATCAAGCTTGACTGTTTCTCCCACATCTATACCGCAGGAATTAGCCATTGAAATTAGTTTTTGAGCTGTTTTGTTGATATTATAGAAAATATTGATGCCCAAGTCGGATATATCTTCAGTGCAAAACGAAAAAGTTACATTATCCGCCTGAGAAAGAATTCTCTTGATAACTTTAAACTGCTGACCTGTAAAACCGCTGAAAGAATCGAAATACACTTCTTTGCCTTTAAAATACTCTAAATCCTCAAGTATGTTGTACAGTCTGGTCAGATAGTCGGAGGGATCGATAAACTTGTCCGAAACAAGCGCGCCATAAACCGACATAATGACACCGATATCGTGTAGCTTTGCGCCGCAGGAGCCACCAATTTCATCAGCTGCCTCCATTATCTGCGCTTCGGTGACTGATGCAAACTTAAAATCATTTATTGTATCGGCAATTTTTGCGGAAAATTCGGGGTGTCCTACAAATCTATCAAAGATCTTTAGCTGCTCTTTGGACTCTCTTAATGCCATATCAGTAAGCAAAATACGCTCGCCGTCACTCATAACGGGAAGCTTTCCGAAGCCTGAAATACGGGAGACCTCAGAATACAGCTTTGTAAAGCTCATAACCTTGATGTTATCGCTATTATAGTTTTCAGTATGCAGTATAGCCCTCTCGGTTTCAAAGGAAAATTGCTCGGGAATGATTAAAATAACCTGCTTACAGAGTGATGCTTCTGCAGCTTTATTGATTATATAATGCGACTTTCCGCTGCAAGCGCGACCCAATACAAAATTCAACATTTTTCTCTCCTTGGCATTTATAATGATTATAGAACGTTGAAATAACCATTATCAAATCGTATATTTGGTGAGGAAACAGCACCTCGGGTGCCATTTCCACGTTCAACGATCATTATAAGCTAATTATACTACAAAATGCTGTAATAAAAAAGATAATTTTAAAATAAAGTATTCAGCATCAATTGCATTATAACACCAGGTATGCCCCAAATTACGGACACCAGCAATGTATATATATTTATTGCAAGCTTCAGTGACAGAAAATCTTTGAGCAAGCTTAGAAAAATCAGTGCGAATGACCCTGATACTGCGTTTAACAGAAAAGCTTTTGAGGGTTTTCCCGTTAAAGCGGCAAAAACCAAAAAAAGACATACATAGACAGCCATTAATGCAAAAAATACTATTTTGACCACTGACATAAAAAAACCTCACAATCTTTAAATTAAGATTATGAGAAAAAACAAAAATATATGAAAACGGCAGCACCGAAAACCGATGCTGCCGCCCGAAATTATTTTACAATTGCCATAACAATATTAGCCAAAAGAACGAGTACAAAGAAGCCTATAGCAATATACTTTGTAATACGGGCTAATGTAGCGTCAAGTGTTCTGGCTTTTGTCTTAGAAAGGAATGTATCGGCACCGCCTGAAATTGCTCCGTTGATACCTGAACGGTGACCCTGCTGAAGAAGGACAACAGCAATAACAACTATAGCAGCGATTAAAAGCAAAACACCGAAAATTATCTGCCAAACTAACATTTATATAACCTCCGTTAAGTCTCTGTAACTATACAACAAGCGGATTATATCACAAATAACTCAATATTGCAACAGTTTTTTTAGATAGGGTGAACCGCAGACTCAGCATCAGCGTGCTCTGAATCTACCTTATACTTCTTATTGTTGCGTTCTTCGAAGAATTTTACAGCCACCTGACCGAACTGTGCATAGGAAAGAACATCTTCCTCCTGCTCTATCCACTGAGCAGCCTCTTCTCTGATCTTATCAAGCTCAGGCTCTAAGAGATCTGCAGGGCGGCAGTCGATCGGCTCTGCATCGCCGATTATCTTCTTTTGAAATTCAGGATCGATCGGAAGCGGAGTCTTACCGTATTCACCGCGGACAAGTCCCTTGAATTCCTTGGTAACCATCTTGTAGCGCTCGCCGTTAATAACATTGAACACAGCCTGAGTACCAACGATCTGAGAGGAAGGTGTTACAAGCGGAGGATATCCACAGTCCGCACGGACAGCGGGAACCTCAGCCAGAACGTCGCTTAGTTTATCCTCTTTACCTGCCTGCTTGAGCTGAGAAACAAGGTTAGAGAGCATTCCGCCGGGTACCTGATAAATGAGAGTCTTTCCATCTACGCCGAGCATCTTGGGGTTAAGAAGTCCGCTTTCAAGATATTTTTCTCTTAGAGTGGAAACATACTTAGCAATATTGCTGAGTGCTTCAAGGTCCAGACCTGTATCATACTCAGTACCCTGAAGAGCAGCAACGATAGATTCGGTAGCTGCGTGAGAGGTTCCGAGCGCAAGCGGAGAAATTGCTGTATCAACAACATCAGCACCTGCTTCAATTGCCTTAAGCAGCACCATAGAGCCAAGACCTGAGGTGTAATGAGTATGGACCTGAATCGGAACCTTAACGGTCTCCTTAAGAGCCTTCACAAGGTCGTAGGTACCGTAAGGAGTGAGAAGACCCGCCATATCCTTAACACAGATAGAATCAGCACCTGCATTTTCAAGCTGTTTTGCATAGCTCTTATAATACTCAAGGTCGAATATCGGACCTGTAGTATAAGAAATAGCAGCCTGTGTGTGCGCGCCTTCCTTCTTAGCCGCATTAATAGCAGTCTCAAGGTTACGGAAATCGTTTAATGCATCGAAAATACGAAGAATATCAATACCGTTAGCGACCGACTTCTGCACAAAATACTCAACAACATCATCTGCATAATGACGGTAGCCAAGCATATTCTGTCCTCTGAAGAGCATCTGAAGCTTAGTGTTAGGACAATGCTCTCTGATAGTGCGGAGCCTGTCCCAAGGATCTTCATTTAAAAATCTTAAACAGCTGTCGAAAGTTGCGCCGCCCCAGCACTCAAGAGAGTGGTAGCCGATCTTATCAAGATCAGATAACATCGGGAGCATATCGTCCATCGACATACGGGTAGCGATAAGAGACTGGTGAGCGTCTCTTAATACGGTTTCAGTAATACCAATACGAGCCACGGATATATACCTCTTTCGAATTATTTAATTACAACAAGGGTCTGACCTGATTCAACACTGTCGCCCTTTGATACAGAAACTGCCTCAACAACGCCGTCGCGATCAGCGAAGATCTCATTTTCCATCTTCATAGCCTCAAGCACGCAAAGAACATCACCCTTTGATACAGCCTGTCCTGCAGAAACCTTTACATCAAGGATAGTACCCGGCATAGGAGCAACAACAGGCTCACCTGCGGCAGCACCGACAGGAGCCGCTACGGGTGCGGGTGCAGGCGCAGCGGGTGCAGAAGATGCAGGAGCGGCAACAGGCGCAGGTGCCGCAGCTACTGCGGGAGCTGCTACGGGAGCAGATGAAGCTCCAACCTCTTCTACGAGTACATCATAGGTATTTCCGTTTACTGTAATTTTTAACTGTTTCATTATATTTGACCTCCAAATTAAAGCGGAATATTTGTATGCTTCTTGTTCATCTTAGATACTCTCTTAGATGCGAGCAGATCAAGAGCATGAACTATCTTTGCATAAGTAGCTTCAGGCTCAATAATATCATCAACAAAGCCGAACGCAGCCGCATTAAAGGGAGAGCACTGCTCTTTAGCATATTCCTCCTCTAAGTCAGCTCTGCTCTCACCTGCTTCAAGTCTGTCCTTATAAAGCAGCTGAACAGCAGTCATAGGCTCTAAGGTTCCGATTACAGAATCAGGCCAAGCAAACACAAGATCGGGATTAGCAGCCGAAGAAACAAAAGCAATATAAGCAGAAGAAACCGCATTTCCTGTTACAACTGTGATCTTAGGAGTTGTAGCCTCGGAATAAGCAAGGGTAAGGACCGAAAGAGATCTTACGTCACCTGCTCTTCTGTAGCTTTCAGTAGCATCGATTCCGAGTGAGTTCACAAAGGTAATTATCGGAATTGAATATGCGTCACAAAGTCTTACAAATCTAGCAGCCTTTCTTGCGGCAAGAACACTGAAATATCCGTCATGCTTAGTACTGTCGGTCTTAATTATACCGACCGAAGCGCCGCCGATGCGTGCAAAGCCTGTACGAATAGATTTATTAGAAAGTTTATTTATCTCAAGGAAGCTACCCTGATCGATAACCATATCAAGCGCATCTTCTCCGCCTGCAGGAGCAACAGGCTCTGTATAAAGCGGCATTGAAAGATTGTTTGAAGGAAGGAACGAAAGAAGCTGAATAGCCTTGTCCACAGCATCCTTATCGCTTTCAGCAACGATCGAAGCGGTGCCGTTGCGTCCTGCAAGATAAACTGTATCAAGATCATCCTCATTTTTTTCAGAGAAAGCAGGAGAAGCTACATAGAACTCAGCACTCTTCTCAACGATAAGAACATCGGCTACCGTTGCAAGCACAGCTGCACTTCCGATACAAGGTCCCGCTACGACCGAAATCTGAGGAACAACGCCCGAAAGATTACCTGCAGCCTTAATAAGTGAACCGTAGGCCTCAAGAGCTTCTATACCCTCATCAACGTGAGCACCGTTCGAATCAAAAAATCCTACAACCGGAGTTCCAGTCTTAGCAGCCATTTCGTAAAGCTGAAGTATCTTTGATGCCTGAACCTTACCCATGGCGCCTTTGTTTATATCAATGCTCTGCGAGAAGGCATATACGCTCATTCCGTTGACCTCTCCGAACGCAGCAACGACCTCACACTCGGTATCATCATGCTTCATAAAACGGTCAAGCTCGTGGTATGAGCCCTCATCAAAAAGCATAGCCAGACGCTTTCTCGCAGTAGTAGCCGCAAGAGCGTCATTCTCGTTTTGGAATCTAATTTGACTGTCGATCATACTGTAAACATCCTCCAAAATAGCTAAAAAAAGCCAAATTCTCTTCAGTTTAGTATTATATCACCTTTTTAACGATATAACAAGTAGAAAATGTACGAATTTCAATAAAATTTAAATTATTTATACTTTCTCGGTAAATTACTGCCTGTCCTGCTTGGAAGCAGTTATATTCATTAATCTGTTAAGCTCTTTTTCATTAAGCTCACGCCACTTTCCAAGGCCCAACATTCCAAGCTTGACCCCTGCAATTTCGGTTCTTTTAAGTCGGATGACTTCAAGTCCAACAGCTTCACACATTTTTCTTATCTGCCTGTTTCTACCCTCATGAATAATAAAATTCATTACCGTTCTATCGGGCTTACGATCGATAACAAAGACATCGCAAGGCAAAGTCAGTCTACCGTCTTTGTCAATATCAATTCCCGAACATAGCTTATCTATCTGTTCATCGCTTACCTTGCCGTTAACAGTAACTCGGTAGGTTTTATTAACGTGTGAAGACGGATGGGTAAGCTTGTTAGCAAGCTCTCCGTCATTGGTCATAATAAGCAGACCCTCGGAATTTCTATCAAGTCTTCCGACGGGAAATACCTTAACGGGCACATCCCGAACCAGCTCTGCAACACACTTGCGCTCAAGCTCATCGCTCATTGTTGTAACAAAGCCTCTTGGCTTATGCAGCATTATGTATTTTTTCTCAGACACCGCTCTGACAGTCTTTCCTCTCAGCTGAACATTATCTCTGATCGGATCTACCTTGTCACCAAGCGAGGCTACCCTTCCGTTGACCTTTACCCTACCCTGCTCGATAAGCTCTTCAGCTTTTCTGCGCGAAAGCTCGGTGTTTTCGGCAAGAAACTTTTGCAGTCTAATTTTGTTATCCTTCATAATATATCTCCTATAAGCTTTTTATCATAAGAATGATAAACTCTTTAATTTTTTCGTTAAATGTTTTGGGCAGAGGACTTTTAGCTTCTACTCCATCTTCGGCATATATATCGGCACAAGCTACCGTCCTGCCTTCAAATATTACCGAAGCAGTACCTAAAATATCGCCCTTCTGTATCGGGGCAAACACATAATCAGACACCGATAATTCCAATTCAAACTTGCCTTTGTTCTCATCAAGGCAAAAGGTCGAAATGTCGTCAAAGCATAATTCTACGGAATCTTTTTCGCCTCCAATCACCTGAACTTTAAGCTCTGAATCAGAGGAAAGCGACAGATGGGATAAGCGCTCAAATCCGTAGTCTAAAAGTGAAGCGTGATCACGCCAGTCATTTGGGTTATTTAAAGTAACTGTTATGACGGTAGCACCGTCACGCTGCGCCGCAGATACAAGACATCTGCCGGATTTTTTAGTAAATCCGGTCTTTACACCAATACTACCATCATAGGTTTTTAAAAGCCGATTATGGTTAGAGATCGTATACTTCATCATTGGGTTTCCGAACCGAACAGTCGCCGATGATGAAGCGCATACCTTTGCAAACTCTTCGTTTTTAATTGCATAAGCCGTCAATACCGCAAGATCATATGCAGTAGTATAGTGCTCATCGGCATCCAACCCGGAGGGAGTCACAAAATTAGTTGATTTAAGTCCCAGCTCCTGTGCCTTAATGTTCATAAGGTTAGCAAACTCTTCTATACCGCCTGAAAGAAAATGCGCGCACACATTTGCAGCATCGTTACCCGACATCAGCAAAATACCGCACATAAGGTCACGTGCTGATATAAAGTCACCGGCCTTGAGTCCCATAGCTGAGCCTTCGACCGTCACCATCTGGGCGGTACAGCTAATTATTTCATCAAGCCTTCCCGACTCAGCAAGCAGTAAGGCGGTCATAATCTTGGTCGTGCTTGCCATAGATCTTTTTTCGTACGGATTATTCTGGTATAATATTTCGAGCGTATCAGCATTTATCACTACCGATGACGAAGATGTATCGGTTACGGCAAAAGCGCAGAGGTTTAATGCAAATGCCGTAATAATAACGGCAACTATAATCCTTAATGATTTTATAAGAATCCCCTCCAATCAATAAATCTTATTGATTGAAGGGTAAGATTATTCTTCTATCACAGTCTTCTTTTCAAGAAATTCCTTTAATTTCTGTAAAAGCTCGGGAGCTGATTCAATAAGCTTATCAACAGGGGTGCGTTCTTCATTTACCTGCAGCATCTTTACATTAGTGCCGTTGACACAAATAAATGCTATCGGTGTCACTGTCACTCCTGCGCCTCCGCCTCCGCCGAAAACCGCACTTTCCTTGGTTGGAAAATCAGAACCGCCCGTAGCAAGACCAAATGCGACCTTTGATACGGGAATAAGTGTGACATCACCGACAACTACGGGAGTTCCGATAATGGTATCGGCATCCACAAGTGCCTTGAGATTTTCCATTGTAATGTTCATAATACCTTCAATATTACGTTCAGCCATTTCATTGAAGCTCCTTTTTTAACTTAATATACTCTTTGATCGCTGATAATGCAAATATCAACAGATATATTATTCTCACCGAAAAGTCTGTTTTCAGTGAAAAATCCATCTCTTTTTTATCAAAGCCTGCAAAAACACTAATGGCATCAGGCTTAAATGTAAAGCATTCTGCCAATAAAGTCAGTACAGGATATACCGCACTGCAGACCGCACCGTATTTAACGGCAGTATCGGCAGCATCATTACCGACAACAACAAGCCTCAATTCCGTATTCTTAATAACGATATGCTTAATAAGACGCTTAAACTTATAAAGAATATTTTTAACTGTGTGCAGAAGCTGTATAACATCATCATATGTTTTAATTCTAATATTTAAAGCGTCAAGAGACTTACTTTTCGTTGTTTGCTTGTGTTTAGCTTCGATTTTTTGTTCGTCTGTATTTTGTTCATCCGACAAAAGCTCAAAAATTGTGAAAAACCAAAATTTACACTTTAATTTGAAAGCATCGCCTTTTTCAGCTTCGGCAGAAAATCTGATCCGAGATAACAACACAAAAGTGATCAGAAGCAAGCAAGCTACCGTAATCAGACCGCCTATCAAACTATCACCCCAACAATTATCTGCAGATATGGTTTATATTATTCACTAAATATCGGCTTTGACCTCAAGCTGCTCTGCATAATCGTTTGAGGTGGGTGTTTTGTCGGGGAGGGGCGGAAGAGAGTCCAAGGAGGACAGCGAGAAGCATCTGAGAAAATTCTTAGTAGTCCCATATAGCAGAGGTCTTCCCGGCAATTCAAGGCGACCGCGCTCTTCGATCAGTTCCTTCTCGATAAGTGTAGAAACCACCGCAGAACAGTCAACACCTCTCACCTGTTCAATAAACGCACGCGTAACCGGCTGGTTATATGCAATAACGGCGAGCACTTCAAAAGCTGCCGCTGAAAGCGGAGATCTTCTCTTTATCTCGTAAGCCGATTTGATAAACTGTGCATATTCAGTTTTTGAAACAAGCTGATATGAATCATCAAGTTTTACAAGCTTAATTCCCAGATCGCTTTTTTCGATATGGTCTATAACTTCCTGCATAACCTTTTCGGTTTCTTTTACATTAAGCTCGAATACGGTGCCGATGCGTTCTTTAGACAACGGCTCTCCGCCTGCAAAAAGCACAGCCTCAATAGCTTTAATAAGTTCAGCTCTTTCCATTAATTCTTTTTCTCCTTAATCAAAACAACTTCCATATCATCGGCTTCTCCGCTGACCTTTACGCGATTGGCTTTTACAAGCTCAAGCACCGCTAAGAAGGTCGCAACCAATTCTGACCTGTTTTTTGAAGCCATATAAAGAGAGCTTATCTTTCTGTTCTTTCCGCTCCAAAGTCTGCGCATAACAAAAATGATCTTAGAAGAAACAGAATATATCTTCTTAGCGACGATCTTTGTAAACGCCTTAGGAGACGGCGGCATACGGCGGTCGATTCTGCCGAGAGCATTTATGTACGCATTGAATATATCGGCCCTGTCGTGCAGGATATCGTAGGTCTTGTCAACCTCAACAGGCTCGGGCTGTCTTACAAAATGATCAAAGCCGGCAGTCATAGCCGAGAACCTAGCAGCCATCTCCTTGCACACCTGATACTCAAGAAGCTCACCTGTAAGCTCCTTTTTAAGCTCCTCGATCTCTTCGTGTTTCGGAAGAAGACTCACTGTTTTCATATAGATAAGACGTGAAGCCATCTCTAAAAATTCGCTGGCAACATCCATCTCATTATCCTGCATAAGCTTTATTTGCTCAAGATATTGCTCAATTAGTATAGAAAGCTTTATATCATAAATATTAAGTTTATTTCTAGCGATCAACTGAAGCAGAAGATCAAGAGGTCCTTCAAACTCCTCTGTTTTGTAAAGAATTACGTTATCCATAAATCTCCTAAAAGAATAATATTCTCGGAATAATTTCAAGAATTCGGATGAGTAGGGTTCTAACGAGTATTATAGGTCCTGTTAGTATATCTGTTACTAAAAGCAACAGAACACCGAAATAAATATATCTCTCGTAATAAACCATTTTATTATACAAACGCGAAGGTAAAAACATTGCAAGAATCATACCGCCATCGAAAGGGGGAAGCGGAATAAGATTGAATACCGCAATATTTGCGCTGATAACTGCAATAAATGAAAAGAATGAAGAAATATGATAAAATATCTCAACTTCAGTATTAAAATAAGTATAGAGCAAAAAATAGTAAATAAAGATTGAAATAAAAGATGATAAGATACAGGCTAAGGGTCCTGCCAGAGAAACGAGAGCCATTCCTTTTTTTGGATTATCAAAATTACGGGGATTAATTCTGACACCTTTTGTAAAACCAATACCCACAAGCAAGGTCAGCAAAGCGCCGAAATAATCAATATGTGCAAACGGATTGATTGTAAGATCACCCGAATACCGTGGTGTTGGGTCTCCGAGTTTTGTAGCAACATATGCCCTTGCAAGAGAATAAAGAGGCATTACGACAAACACAACCGCTATTGAAGATAAAATGCGAATAATAATATCTAAAAAAGAATAGTTGCCTGCGTTTCCTAAAACATCTAATAACACTGTGAACACTCCTTTAAGCAAAACTAACCTTTTTAACTCATTATACATAAAAAGCAAATAAAACACAAGAAAAAATCGGGAGAATTATTCTCCCGATTCAACTAATGTAGTATTTATACACATAACCTGTCTGATTGTTGTATCTTATCAGCAGCCAATCGCCCGAGCCGTTGAGCACTCGTACAGTAGCTCCGTTAGGTACTTTTCCGATAATATTACTGTAAATATCGGGTCTTTGGCGGATGTTCAGATTAGAACCCATTGTTGAGACTCTGCCGTTATAGCCTCCGCCCGACGGCTCGTTAAACGGAATATTGAAATAATCGGTCAGCGAAATAACAATATTTCGAGCAATATTGTCAATATTGGCTTTTATCCAGTCGGCGTCCTCGGCATTATCGTGAAAAGCGACCTCAAAAAGCACAGAGGGCGCCTTTGTACGGCGAACTTCTCCAAGCGATGTGGTCGGTACAGTTCTTACCAAATTAGGGTCAGGGTATATCATTTTAAAATTATTCGCAATAATTTCAGCCGCTCTCTGCCCTCTCTGACTGTATGGGTAATAATACACTTCCCCTCCCTGCGCAGTTCCTGTACTTGAGGCATTTGAGTGCAGTGCTAAATGCAGGTCATAGTTCCCTCTGTTAGATGCCGCGATCGAGGATGCCGCAGTCATATCAGGTGTATTTCTGACAAAATTTATGCCCGATGCGTTTAAGTAAGGTACCATTGCATCGGCAATAAGATTCATATACTGTTCTTCGTTGCCTCCTGTTATATACGGATTAAACTCCTGTGTCGACGGACTTAAATATATAGTTGGAATAAGAATCACCCTTTCATAACAGTATATGCTGTGAAAGGGTGATTGTTCAGTTCAGTTCAGTTCATATTCAAGGGCTAAGTCTTTTATGCGGTTAGAAAACCAGCAATAAAGTACCTCACCAAGCTCCTGATAGATGGGGTCTCCGTCATGGGCGCAAAGCATCGCGAAGGTCTGTCCCATTCTTCTTTCAACCTCGTTGCCGCGTCTATGAGCGAGATAATAAAACGAAAAGGCTCCTGTATCAGATGTGTATTTATAAAGCTCCGGTGCTTTTTCCCGCACGGTATCGAGAAAGCTTTTCTGCGCAATTCCCGCTACAGTCTCGCTTTTAAGGTAGCTCTCAAAGCCTATTGTTACGGTAAAGGATAGCAGAAGATGGCGCTGTACCATCATATTAACATCGGTTTCCTCGACCGCTTCATTATAAACCGCAGAGGCATTACAAAACTCTTCCGCTATCTTCATTCCGAATCGCTGCGCTCTTTCGGCATCCTTTTCATCAAGAGCGATCTCATCAACAGAGGCAGCTAGGTTTTCTTTAACGCTCTGCGACGGACGGCTACCTGCAATCTTTATATCTTCATCGTACATCTAATCACCTGTTTTTTCTTTGATCTCAGACAGCGCGCGGGCTAGCTGATCGGGACAGGAGGTGCTTTTAAAGCCACACTTTATTCCTTTGAGTTTTTCAATGACAGCATCTATTTCCATTCCCTGTGCAAGTGCCGCAATACCTTTAAGGTTTCCGTTGCAGCCTCCGTGAAAGGAAATGTCAATAACCCTTCCGTCTACAACTTCAAAGTCGATACTCTGTGAGCAAGTCCCATTTGTTCTATATGAATACCTCATAAAAAATATTCCTTTTATCTGTCTTTAAATTTATTGCTGCGGACAGGATGACGAAGCTTTCTCAGCGCTTTGGCTTCGATCTGTCTGATTCTCTCACGTGTTACATTAAATTCAAGTCCAACCTCTTCAAGAGTATGGCATCTTCCGTCGGAAAGTCCAAAGCGCAGACGGATAACAGCTTCTTCTCTGGGCGTAAGAGTCTTTAAAACGCCGTCAATATCCTCATTCGTAATGGTCTTGAGTGCAGCCTCGTCGGGAGCAAGAGCATCCTCGTCGCGAATAAAGTCCATAAGACGCGAATCCTCCTCAGGACCGATAGGTGTTTCCATAGAAACAGGCTCCTGAGCTACACGCATGATCTCTCTGATACGGTCTACAGGAAGATTCATCTTCTCGGCAATAAGCTCCTCGGTCGGCTCATATCCGTTCTCATGGAGAAGCTGACTCTGCACCTTCTTAAGGCGGTTGATGGTTTCAACCATATGAACAGGTATTCGGATGGTTCTTGCCTGATCAGCAATGGCTCTGGTGATCGCCTGCCTTATCCACCAAGTAGCATAAGTCGAAAATTTGAAGCCCTTGGTATAGTCGAACTTATCGACTGCTTTAATAAGACCCACATTTCCCTCCTGAATAAGGTCAAGGAAATACATACCGCGTCCCACATATTTCTTAGCAATACTAACAACCAGTCGAAGGTTAGCTTCGGTAAGCCTCTTCTTTGCCTTTTCATCTCCCTCGTTGATCTTGATAGCAAGCTCTATCTCCTCATCAGAACTGAGGAGCGGCACTCTACCTATCTCGCGAAGATACAGCTTTACAGGGTCATCAAGAGAGACGTTGTCCAGAGCGACATCATCCTCGATTGCATCAACATTCATTTCTTCAAGCTTGAGATCATCCTCGCTCGGCTCGTCGTCGAATATATCAAGCAACGGTGTCTCCTCAAAAAGCTCGCCCAGCTCTTCAGCCGAGGGCTCTATCTCATCAAACGGGACTTCAGCTTCCTCCTCGCCCTTTACTTCTGCCTCAGTATTATTTAAGGCTTCCTGCAGTTTCTTATCTTCCTTTTGCATTAGTAATTCCCCTTTTTATTTTCTGCTATTTTTGACAAATGCGCTGCCCAATCGTAATCAGAATCGGGTTTAGCATTTAACAGTTTTTCGGTTCTGAGAGCTTTAAAGCCTTCGTTCAAGGCATTTCGCGGATTATTGTCAGAAAATCCAGTATTAAGCAGCCTTGAAATATATCCTATCTCCTGATCCGAGAACATCTGAGAAATGGCGGTAAAATCAAAAGCCCGATTATTTTCAGACATCTCAAACAAGACCTTTAAAAGCCGTTTATTAAGAGATGTTACAAACTCCTCTTCGGTTATATTCTTAGCTGTATAGTCTATCAGATCAGGATGCTTCATCAAGATCGATAATATGGTCTCTTCTGCCTTGACTGCACGTTCATTTCCTCTTCGCTCAGGATTGACGTCATTTCTGTCAAAAGCCGGTTCCGCCATTGCTCTTATTTCACGACGCTGCTGTTTTACTACCTTCTTTTTCTTAAGCTCGTCGACCTTTGCGCGTATTGCGACCTTTGAAATCCCGTACTTTTCAGCAAGCTTAGTGACATAATAATCCACTGTTATCGCGTCCTCGGTGGAAGCCAGTATCTCTGCGGCATTATTCAGGTACTTTATTTTTGCATTATCCGAATCAAGCTCCACTGTGCCTGCTGCTTTAAGCAGCTTGAACTCAGTCGCGCTGACAGCTTCATTCAACAGCTTCTGAAACTTTTCCGGTGTATTCTTTTTGAGAAATTCGTCAGGATCTTTGCCTTCGGGTAAAACAGCAACCTTAACATTTACACCTGTGCTGCTAAAAATAGTAATAGCCTTCTCAACGGCAGCCTGTCCGGCTGTGTCTGCGTCGAAGCAAACGACCACCTCGTTGGTATAACGCGCAATAAGCGTTGCCTGCTCAGATGTAAACGCAGTTCCGAGCGGACATACCGCATTTTTAAATCCTGCCTGATGCAAAGAAATAACATCAAGGTTACCTTCAACGAGGATAAGCCTTTCGTTACAATAAGACTTTGCAAAATTCATACCGAAAAGATTCTGACTCTTTTTATAAACGGGTGTATCGGCAGTATTTATGTATTTTGCCTGTTCCTTGGCATCGCTGTCATCTCTTCTTCGTCCGCTGAAGCCTATAACGTTTCCTCTGATATTGATTATCGGAAACATTGTGCGGTTTCTGAAACGGTCGTAGCAAGAGCCGTTTTTACCCTTAGTTACGACATTGGCTTGAAGCATTTCCTCTTCGGTAAAGCCCTTTGACTTAAGATGTCGAAGCAGCGCATCCCAACGGTCGGGAGCGGCCCCAAGCCCAAAGCTTCTGACGGTTGATGCCGTAAGGCCCCTCTTAGTATAATACTCAACTGCCCATTTTCCCGCGGCATCGCCGAGATACGAGTTGTAAAAACGGGCTGTCTCTCTGTTGATCTCGTAAATTCTGTTTTTAAGATCAGCCATAGAGTTATCGTATCCGTTTTCGGGAACTGTGACTCCGCATCTGTCGGCGAGGAGCTTGACAGCTTCAATATAATCAAGATTTTCTATATTCTTAATAAAGGTGAAAACATCACCGCCTATCTTACAGCCGAAGCAATAAAAGGAACCGTTTTCGGGATAGAGGGTAAAGGACGGAGTTTTCTCACCGTGGAAGGGACAAAGACCGATAAGATTCTTTCCCCTTCTTTTCAGAGTGATATAAGACGAAATAACCGACTCGATATCATTTCTGTATTTAATTTCTTCAATTACCGAGCTTGGTATCGCCATATTCACCCTCCTCTTTTAAAATCCCCAGGATTTTGGTATGTATATCTCCTTATATTTGTATACAGCGAAATCGTCTGTCATACCCGCTATGTAGTCCACAACCGCGCGGTCTATTCCCTCTTCATTCGCAATTACAGAATATTCAACAGGCAAGTACTGAGGATTTTCCTTAAAGTGTCGGTAAAGACTTTCTATCATTCCGTCGACCTTTGTTTCCTCCGATTTTGCTTTTGGATTTCTGTAAACGCTTGCAAACAGAAATTCGTGCAGCTGATCAAATGCTTCTGTTACCTCTGAAGACATTTTGACCTCATCAGTGCTGTTTTCAACTATAGAATGAACAAGACGGCTGATCCGTTCGCTTTTAGAGTTACCTAATACATATCTTATTTCAAAAGGAATATCATCGTTTAAAATAATATCCCCGCGTATAGCATCGTCAATATCGTGATTGATATAAGCGACCCTGTCACAAACGCGTACTATCTTTCCCTCAAGCGTTTCGGGCCAAGGATCTCTGGTATGGTTTCTGATACCGTCTAAAACCTCTGATGTTAGATTCAGCCCCATAAGGTTTTTTTCCAGTCTTTCGCAAACCCTTGCGCTCTGATTGTAATGCTTGAACTCAAAGGGTGCGAGCTTATCCAGTGCGCGTTCTCCCGCGTGTCCGAACGGAGTATGTCCGAGATCGTGCCCTAAAGCTATTGCTTCTGTAAGATCTTCGTTAACTCTGAGCGCTCTGGCAACTGTTCTTGCAATTTGACTTACCTCTAACGTATGGGTCAGTCGGGTGCGGTAGTGGGCAGATTCGGGAGACAGGAAAACCTGTGTCTTGTGCTTTAATCTTCTAAATGACTTGCAGTGGATTATTCTATCTCTGTCGCGCTGAAAATCTGTACGGAGGGTGTCTTTCTCTTCAGGACGCTTTCTACCCTTTGAGTCTACCGACAGCTTTGCATATTCGGACAATATCAACTTTTCATTCTGTTCGGTAATTTCACGGGCACAAAGCATATTCACACCATCCTCTTAACCTATGATATACGAAAAAAAAGTGTAAAAACCTCTTTTCCGTTAAAAAATTTTCTCTTTTGTGTATTTTTTGCCTTTAATATCGCACTTTACCCTTGATGAAAGCTTTTCATTCACCGTATCTATAAATTCCGAGGTCTTAAACTCAGGTACCGAAAACTCAATATTTACATAATCAAGAAATTCTGTTGAAATAATATCGGCTTCAAAATCCTTTAGTATGTTTTCAAAGCGATCATACAGACTGTAATCACATTTTGCGAATATAATATCTCCGGGAACCATAATAACCTTTTCGGCAGCATCAAGCGCATCCTTGACAGCTTTAGAATATGCTCTGACTAATCCTCCCGTACCCAGCAATATACCTCCGAAATAACGCGTTACAACGACCGTAACATCCTTCAGGTCATACCCGTTTATTATGTCAAGAGCAGGCTTGCCTGCCGTACCGTGAGGCTCCCCGTCGTCCGAAAAGCGTGAGCGGTGGTCTTGGTTCAGGACATAGGCATATATATTATGTCTAGCGTCGCTGTTAAGCGAGCGGATCTCTTCAATAAATGCGACGGCCTCCTCGTCAGACTCAGTATGCCGTGCGTACCCTAAAAATCTCGAATGCTTTTCGGTAAACTCCGAGCTTGCATCACCTATTATAGTTCTATATGTGTCCAAAAATCATCCCACCTTTCTAATTGTCTAAAGAAAAAACCGCAACCACGAAGTAGTGGTTGCGGCAGAAAATATTTGCCTTATAAGCCGAAACGCTTATTAAATCTGTCTACACGTCCGCCTGTATCAACAAGCTTCTGTTTTCCGGTAAAGAACGGATGACATTTAGAACAAATATCCAAACGGATGTCCTTCTTTGTAGAGCAGGTTTCAAATTCTGCACCGCAAGCACATCTGATAACTGTTTTTTCGTAATTAGGATGAACTCCCTGTTTCATGCAGTGACACTCCTTTCACATCTCAATAACATTAAGATATTATCATAGGTTACTTCAAAATGCAAGTGTTTTTTAAAGAAAATTTTTAATTTTTTGGAATATTTCAACCGCTTTGAACTTTAACACATATTTTGGAGCGTTATTGGCGTACTCTGCAGAATCATCACGAACGGTGTCGGTAAGCTCACCGGAGCAGGCACCGACACACACCTGCGGGAACATTACACACCACCAGTTTTCACCTTTTCCCTCACCTATCGTAAATACAAGTGTTTCATATGTTCCTGCAGGAAGGGTAAAATCCTCGTATTCTCTTGTATCAAAATATTCCTCACCCATACGAAGCGATACTGTATAGTCAAAGTCGTTTTTGTAAATGATCGACTGGGCTTGTTCTCTGATACTGTCTATATTTGTATCAGCAATATAAACCGCATCCTCATATGTCTCTGCCTTTGCAAAAATGTCGCTTGAATACTCAAGTATTCCGTCACGGACCTTTAGCTTCAGCGCCTGATCTTCTTGGCTGTCAGAATTTGCAATTATTCTTATTCTGACAATATTTCTGTACATATCTTCACAAGAATCGGCAAATCCTGTTAAAGAAAGACAGATACAGGCGATAAGCGCAAAGGCAAGAGAAATGTCTATAAGCTTCTTTCGTTTCAGTGTCATAACCTTCAACCTTTCAAATATGTTTGGTTGAATTATTGACCTAAAATTTTATTTCTATTCAATGATAATACCGTTTGGAACACTTGTTGCAAGATAAACATTTCTGCCATCTTTAATAAGCTTGTCGTAACAAATCTTTGCATCATCGGTGTATCTGAAAGCAGCTACAACCGTGGGGCCTGAGCCTGATAAAAAAACAGCATCGGGAGCAAAGAAGTCAAATGGCAATTTCATCTCATTAAAATTCCAACAGTTTTCAAATATGTTGTATACCGAACCGAGAACCGATAAAGCATCTCCCGAATTAATACCGTTTATCATATTTATGATTTTTTCTGATGGGGGTATCTGTAGACCGTCCAGCTTTCTGTACATATCACCTGTTGACTGCTTTGTTCCCTCTTTTAAAAGCACAAAGCTGAGCTGCGGTGTCGGTAAGATTTCAAGCTTATCCCCGACTGAGCCCGCTCGAGCAGTTCCACCGTTATAACAAAACGGAACGTCAGCGCCAAGACTCGTGCATAGGGGTATCATATCCTCATCGGAATAGTTTTTCCCTGATATGATATTCAGCATTTTAAGAACTGCCGCAACATCCGCGCTGAAGCCGCCCAGTCCTGCAACGGTCGGTATATTTTTAATAATGTATATATTCAAGCCGCTTTTCCATCCGGAAAAAGAAAAATATGCTTCACAGGCTTTCATTATGATATCGTCTTCTCTTGAGAAGGACGGATCCTGATATATGATCCTGACCGTTCCGTCAGAGCTCTCCGTAATCTCAATTTCATCAAAAAGACTAATTGACTGCATTACAGAGTCTATATCGTGATATCCGTCATTTCTTACACCAATCACATCAAGAAACAGATTTAACTTGGCAAAAGCTTTAGCTTTAAGCTTCATTATTTTAACTCCTCAAGAAATTCGCCTATTCGCTCTAAAGCAACCTTGATATGTTCAACAGAGTAACAGTAAGATGCTCTTACGAACCCTTCTCCCCCTCTACCGAAAGCAGTTCCCGGAACGATGGCAACATGCTTTGAATAAAGAAGCTTTTCGCAGAACTCATCGCTTGTCATACCTGTTGATCTGATCGACGGAAACGCATAAAAGGCTCCAAGCGGCTCTCGGCAGGTAAGTCCAAGCTTATTAAATCCGTCAACGATAAGCCGTCTGCGCATATCATATTCTTCGACCATTGCGGCAATATCTCCGTCACCGTTTTTGAGCGCCTCAATAGCGGCATACTGCGATGTAGTCGGCGCACACATAATAGCAAACTGATGTATCTTGGTTACCTGATCCATAATCGGTGCTGGACCGCAGGCATAGCCCATACGCCAGCCCGTCATTGAGAAGGTCTTTGAAAATCCGTTTATAACAACGGTTCTTTCCTTCATACCGCTAATTGAAGCTATAGAAGTGTGCTTTTCTGAGCCGAAAGTCAGCTCGGAATATATCTCATCCGAAATAACGACGATATTTGTCTCTCTGAGCACCTCTGCAATAGCCTCAAGATCCTCGCGGCGCATTACGGCGCCTGTAGGATTACAGGGGTAAGGCAGGATAAGTGCCTTTGTTTTCGGTGTAATAGCAGCTCGCAGCTGCTCAGGTGTTATTCTAAACTCATCCTCAGCCTTAGTTTCGATAATAACAGGAACTCCGCCAGCGAGAACTGTTATAGGCTCATAGCAGACGTAGCTTGGTTGAGGAATGATGACCTCGTCACCGGGAGCTACCAGTGCGCGGATCGTACCGTCGATAGCCTCGCTTCCGCCGACGGTTATAAGTATCTCATTCTCAGGATCATATTCGACATTATATTTTCTTTTAACGAAGTTAGAAACCTCTTTACGCATTGAAAGCAAGCCATGGTTCGAGGTGTAGCGGGTCCGTCCCTGCTCAAGGGACCTTATACCCTCGCTTCTGATATGCCATGGTGTGGGAAAATCAGGCTCACCTACACCCAGAGAAATTACATCCTCCATCTGCTCAGCTATATCAAAAAACTTTCTTATACCTGACGGCTTGATATTAACAATGCTTCTATTCAGCAAATTGTTATAATCTATCACAGTGAAAGTCTCCCTCTGTCATCTTTTTTGTCGTCACAAAGGATAACGTCAAGCTCCTTATAGCGTCTGAGTACAAAATGGGTTGCAGTTGAAACTACGGCATCGATGGTAGAAAGCTCTTTTGCAACAAACATAGCAACCTGCTGAAAGGTCTTACTCTTAACCATAACGCAAAGATCAAAGCCGCCCGACATAAGGTAAACGCTTTCAACCTCAGGATACATCATAACACGCTTGGCAATTTCCTCGAAGCCGAAATCCGCCTGAGGAGAAACCTTAAGCTCAATAAGTGCCGATACATAAGAGGTATCCATCTTCTCCCAGTCAATAACTGCCTTATACCCGCGGATCATTCCATCTTTTTCAAGAGCGGCGATCTGCTGCTCGACCTCTGCTTCGCTGATTCCAAGCATTACCGCAAGGTCGGAATTTGTATATCTTGCGTTCTTTCCAAGAAGTTTTAAAAGCTTAGTATTCATATATCATACCTCCCATTTCTCTTAATAATACCATTTTCTTTTTGAATATACAAGAATTTATTTACTTTTCAATTTCATTGTGCTAATATAAACACGATATTATTTATTAGGAGCGATATAAATGAGAGCAATAATTACCGTAATAGGCAAAGACAAGGTCGGCATACTCAACTCCGTATCTGCGAAATGCGCTGCGCACGATGTTAACATTAATGACGTTTCTCAAAGTATTTTTGATGATATGTTCTGTATGATAATGCTTACAGATATATCAAGACTTAATGTCGACTTTGCGGCTTTTAAAAATGAAATGGCAGAGCTTGGACACGCTTCAGCTTTAGAGATCAACGTAATGCACGAAGATATATTCAATTCTATGCACAGAATTTAATCGGTGAATTATAATGATAAATACACACGAAATACTTGAAACAATTAAAATGATACAGGATGAAAACCTTGATATACGAACAGTTACTCTTGGTATTTCACTCCTAGACTGTATGGACAGCGATATCGATAAGGCCTGTGAAAAGGTCTACGAAAAAATAGTTCGTACAGCTCGGAATTTAGTACCTGTTTGCGAGCAGATCGAGACCGAGCTTGGTATTCCGATCATCAATAAAAGAATTTCGGTAACGCCTATCGGCATTGTTGCCTCACCCTGTAAGGAACAAAATCCCGTTAAATTCGCTTTAACTCTTGAAAAAGCAGCATTAGAGGTCGGCGTTAACTTTATAGGCGGATATTCGGCTCTCGTAGAAAAGGGCTTTGCGGGAGCAGATAAGGCGCTTATAGAAAGTATTCCCGAAGCGTTATCCAAGACCGACCACGTTTGCGCTTCTGTAAATATAGGCTCAACTAAGACAGGAATAAATCTTGATGCGGTCGCACTTATGGGAAAAACGGTAAAGAAAGCTTCTGAGCTAACCTCGGACCGTCAATGTATCGGGGCTGCAAAGCTTGTGGTCTTCTGCAACGCGCCTGAAGACAATCCGTTTATGGCTGGTGCGTTCCACGGAGTAGGCCAGCCCGATGTAGTGATAAATGTCGGTGTTTCGGGTCCCGGTGTTGTTCGTGCCGCTCTCGCAAAGTCAAAGGATCTTGATATTTCCGGAGTTGCGGAGCTTATCAAGAAAACGGCTTTCAAAATAACACGTATGGGTCAGCTAGTAGCTCAGGAAGCATCAAAGCGCCTCGGCTATCCTTTTGGTATTGTTGACCTATCACTTGCACCAACACCAGCGGTCGGCGACTCGGTTGCGTACATCCTTGAAGAAATTGGCCTTGAATGCTGCGGAGCTTGCGGAACTACCGCCGCGCTCGCTATGCTGAATGACGCTGTTAAAAAAGGCGGCGTAATGGCTTCCTCCAGAGTAGGCGGTCTTTCAGGTGCATTTATCCCCGTGACCGAAGATGCCGGAATGATCCACGCTGCAACTATCGGTGCACTTACTATTGAAAAGCTTGAAGCTATGACAGCTGTTTGCTCGGTAGGTCTTGATATGATCAATATTCCAGGCGATACTGCTGACGAAGTCATCTCGGCAATTATCGCTGACGAAGCCGCTATCGGTATGGTTAACGGAAAAACTACCGCAGTCAGAGTTATACCCGCAATCGGCAAGGAAGTGGGAGATGAGCTTTCCTTTGGAGGACTTCTCGGAAACGGACCTGTAATGAAGGTCAGCACCTATTCCCCCGCTAAATTTATTAACCGCGGCGGACAGATTCCCGCACCGTTGCACAGTCTTAAGAATTAGCAGACAATACATAAAAATAAAAAAAGCGGCTATGCCGACTCTGTCAAAACCAAAAAACAAAAAATGAAAGATATCTTGCAGTTAAACAACTCTGTTTCTGCGAGATATCTTTTCTTTTTTCAGCACTAAAAGCACAATTACTTCTTTGTACTTATTCTTACATTCTATAGCCAAAGCATATTTTTAGACAAGTGAAGTATTGCTATGCTATTCACAGTGAGATATTTCTATTGAGTATAATGCCAAAAAACTACGGCACCCTCTGTAATGAAGGTGCCGCTATCGAGCACTTGTTGTCACTCGATCAGATATTTTCCATGTTTATAAACAACTTTTATACTGTCACCTTTTTTTATGCTTGAATCGAGCATTTTTTCGCTCAGCATATCCTCGACATTTGTCTGGATGGCACGCTTTAAGGGTCTGGCACCGTATATGGGATCAAAGCCTGCCTCTGCTACTGCCTCTATCACGCTTTCGTCGAACTCTGCATTTATCTCAAGTCCGTAAAGTCTTTTTTTAAGCCCCTCAAGAAGATTAGACGCGATAGCCCTTATATCCTCTTTTGAAAGCTTATGAAAGACTATAATGTCGTCAAGTCGGTTCAAAAATTCGGGCCTGAATTCCTTTTTAAGCTCGGCGGTAACAAGACTTTTTATCTCAGCCTGATCCTTTTCGGCACTGTCGGAAGAGCCGAAGCCGAGCGAGGTCTTTTTCTCGGTTATAAGTCTGGCTCCGATATTAGAGGTCATAATGATTACGGTATTTTTAAAGCTGACCGTTCTGCCCTGCGAATCGGTGAGTATTCCGTCGTCAAGTATCTGCAGAAGTATATTAAACACCTCGGGATGCGCCTTTTCTATCTCATCAAAAAGCACTACCGAATAGGGGTTGCGTCTTACCTTTTCGGTAAGCTGACCGCCCTCCTCAAAGCCGACATAGCCAGGGGGCGAGCCGACAAGGCGCGATACGGTATGCTTTTCCATATACTCGGACATATCGAACCTTATCATTGATTTTTCGGCACCGAACATAGCCTCTGCAAGGGTCTTGCAAAGCTCGGTCTTGCCGACACCCGTAGGACCTAAGAAGATAAACGAGCCTATCGGTCGGCTGGGATCCTTGAGTCCTGTTCTGCCGCGTCTTATGGCCTTTGAAACAGCAGTGACCGCTTCGTCCTGACCTATAATTCTGCTATGGAGTACACTCTCCATATTAAGGAGTCTTTCGCTCTCCTGCCGTGTCAGCTGAGCGACGGGTACACCCGTCCAGCCCGAAACTATCTGGGCAATGCTTTCCTCATCTACCGTACCGACAGCACGGTCTTTATTCTTTTCTTTTTCCGCCCTGATCTGCTCTGTAAGCTCACGTTCTTTATCCCTGAGCCTTGCCGCTTCTTCAAAGTTCTGATCGGATATCGCGGCATCCTTTTTAGCAGTTGTTTCCTTAATTTTCTCTTCAAGCTCCTTTACCTCGTCAGAAAGCTCTGATGACTTTATACGGAGTCTCGAGCCTGCCTCGTCGATAAGGTCGATAGCCTTATCGGGTAAAAACCTGTCAGTTATATAGCGCGCCGAAAGCTTTACCGCCGCCGTGACCGCTTCGTCGGTTATGGTAACATTATGATGCTGTTCGTATTTATCCTTTATGCCCTTTAAAATGAGTATTGCGTCCTCTTCGCTGGGCTCGTTTACATTTACAGGTTGAAAACGGCGCTCAAGAGCGGCATCCTTTTCTATATTTTTGCGATATTCGGATATAGTTGTTGCGCCGATAAGCTGAAGCTCGCCGCGGGCAAGCGCAGGCTTTAAGATATTTGCGGCATCTGTTGCACCCTCTGCTGAGCCTGCGCCGATAAGGTTATGCACCTCATCGATAAAGAGGATGACATTGTCACACTTAGCGACCTCATCTATTACCGCTTTTATGCGCTCTTCGAAGTCACCGCGGTATTTCGTACCCGCTACCATACCTGTGAGATCAAGGGATATAAGCCTTTTATCTTTGAGTATTTCGGGTATCTCTCCCGAGGCTATTTTAAGGGCAAGCCCCTCAGCTATAGCGGTCTTTCCGACACCCGGCTCTCCTATAAGACAAGCATTGTTTTTCGTTCTGCGGCAAAGTATCTGTGTGACACGCTCGATCTCTTCGTTTCTTCCTATAACGGGGTCTATCTTGCCTTCTTCTGCCTCACGCGTCAGATCTCTGCCGAACTTTTCAAGGGTAGGAAGCTTTTGGTTTTTTCTGCCATTTTTACCGCTTTTGTCGCCTCTTTGCTCGGATATATCTTCAGCGATATCGGCGGTATCAAGCACATCGAGGGTAAGATTTGATACATCTACACCGAGCTCATGCAGAAAACGGATGGCATAGTTATCCGACTCACTGAGAATAGCAAGTAGAATATGCTCTGTTCCGACGCTTTCACCGCCTGCTTTTTTAATGCCCGAAACAGCAGTTTCCAACACTCTGTGCGCTCTGGGCGTAAAGTCCTTAGGGGATAATTCGGTGCGGTTTCCGATACCTATTGTATCCTCTATAAGCTCTGATATCTTTTCGGCGGTCACTCCCTTTTTTGAGAGTATCAGTCTCGCTACACTGTCGTCCGTTTTCAGCAATCCGAGCAAAAGATGCTCGCTGCCGATATAGGTATGGCCGAAGCCCTCTGCCGAAGCTATGGCGAGGTTAACGGCGCTATTTGCTTTAGGCGTAAAGCCGTTAAATGAATACTTCATTTGTATCACCTACTGTTTTCAAGTATTTCTCTTATTGTTTTTGCGCGGAATTCATCCCGCTCTGCGGCGCTCATTTCGCCGTATTTTGACTGCAGCATACCGGGGGCAGCATTTATAAGCATTTCTATAGGACTTATATCTCCAATATTGATTATACCCATATCCTTGCCGAGTTTAATCCTTGATATCAGCTGCATAAACTCCTCCGACGGCATAAGTCTTGCCGACTTGGCAGTTCCGAGTGCTCTGCATACAATATCCTCGAGCCTTATACGGCTTACCTCTTGTCTGCCCCTTTCTTCACGCTCGACTATCTGTCCCGCGATGACCTTAAGGTTTTCAACTGCGCTTTTTTCGCCGATCCCGAGGGTTACCTGATTGGATACCTGATAAAGCGATGCCTTCGAATTACTGCCCTCTCCGTACATTCCGCGTACGGTAAAGCCTATCTTGCTGACCGCTTCTGCTATTGAGGCAATATCCTTCCTATCCTCACAAAGGGGCAGATGCAGCATAACTGAGGCTCTAAGTCCCGTTCCGATATTGGTCGGACATTCGGTAAGATAACCGAGCTCGGGCTCATAGGCAAAGCTCAGCCTTTCGCCGAGGGCAGTGTCGATTTTATCTGCAAGCCCGTAGACTCTCTCGAGCGAGAGACCGCCGCCGAGTACCTGAATTCTTATATGATCCTCTTCACCGACCATTATGCTGACGCTCTCGTCGTCGGATATAGCGATCGCTCTTCCATGATGATTTTCGGCAAAATCACGGCTGATAACGTGACGCTCTACCATTGCCGCGATCTCATTTTTCGGTACATCATCCATTTCGATAAACTGAAGCTTAAGCTTCAGTTCCTTTGAAATTTCGCCTACGGCCGCTTTTACTCTTGAACATAGCTCGCTCATCATATCGGCGGTCATTCGCCTCGGAAAGGGCATATCGGCAAGATTGCGCGCAAGTCTGACGCGCGAGCTTACCACTATACCGTCGGTATCATTCAAATACCAATAGCTCATTGTCTGCCCTCCTCTTTTCTTATCTCGTCGCGGACAACTGCCGCTTCTTCATATTTTTCTAAAGCTACAAGCTCGGCAAGCTTTGCTTTCAAGGCGTCCAGCTTATTTTCTTCCTTAATGACAGTAAGCTGTTTTGAGCCCGCTATCTTGCCGTTATGCTTCACGCTTCCGTGTATTCTTTTAAGATACGGAGTCAGCTCCTTTTTAAATTCGGTATAGCAGTTTGCACAACCGACCTTGCCGCTTTCGGCAATCTCGGAAAAGGACATTCCGCAAAGTCTACAGCTCTTATGCGGTATCTTTTCGCCCATCTGCATAGTCTGTCCGAGCATCGAAGCCAGCATATTCGATATAGAACCCTTTGAAAATCCCGAATATCCTCCCTTTGCGGCACAGTAGCCACAGAGACTCAGCTCGGAAACGGTGCCGTTTATAACGGTTTTTATATGGGTTGTAGCGGTGTTCTTACCGCATTTCTGACATAACATAATATCACCTCTTGAAATAAATAAGTGTCGTACTAAACCTGAGTAAGCAGCATCTGTTTTAAGACCGATGCGCGAAAATATTCCCTATACTCCTGAGGAATAGCACAAAGCGAGGATTGGGATAAAGCCGCCGTCATAAGCCGCGCCGCTTCCTCAGAAATAAGCCTTGCCTGCAGACAGTTTTCTGTAATTATTCTCGCCTCCATAGGGTCCAGCCGTGAGCCGATAGAGTTTACTATATGCATCAAAGCGGATGAACGGCTGACCTTTATTCTTGATATTCGGACATAGCCTCCGCCTCCGCGCCTACTCTCGATTATATATCCCTGCTCGGGCGTAAAGCGCGAGGACAAAACATAGTTTATCTGACTGGGAGCGCACCCCACCAGCGAGGCAAGCTCATTCCTCTGTATTTCTGCGATATTCTCTTCGGATTCCTCAAGCATACGCAGTATCCTCTCGGTAATTATATCGCTCATTCTCATAATTTATCACACCCCTATGACATTTGACTTTTCCTGACCTTTGATTTAATTATACACGAAAGTCAGGGAAAGTCAATAGTATTATTTGTAAATTAATTGTGACCGACTGTATTTTTTTTGCATAGTATGTGGTGTAAAACGAAAGGGGGTCAAACGGAATGTGTAACGGAAACTTCGGCGGAAACTGCTCTTGGATTCTCATTATAATCCTTCTCCTTATGTGCTGCGGCAACAACGGCATCGGTACCTCTAACGGTTGCGGATGTGACAACAACTGCGGCTGCTGCTAATGCGCGCAAAAACACCGTCTGTCAAACGGCAGACGGTCTTTTTTAATGCAGAATTCAAAATGCAGAATGCAGAATTAAGGTGTGGCTACGCCACTGATTATATAAATTTACAGATCATTAATAATCGAGTAAAATTAATGCAGAAACTCTTTTCTTCAAAGCGAAGGTGTATTTCTATACTCCGAGCGGAGAAAGATTAATTGAATGTAATAATCGAGTAGAATTAAGTCAGAAAGAATTTTTTCGTGGTGAAAGACGTATATCTATACTTCAAGCCACGAAAAAATTCTTAATATTAAAACCCCACCGAAGTCGGTGGGGTTAATATGTTCTGGCTTAATTATACCGATTATTTGTTGAAGAGGTTGATAACGTCGATATAATTTCCTTCGTTCTCATCTTCCTCATTGCTGGAAATGATAGACTCGATAACGGGAGAAGAAGACTCCTTCTTCTTTTCGTCGCCGAGACCTGTAGCTACAACAACAACCTTCATTGTATCTTCAAGAGTGTCGTCAAGCTGAGCACCCCAGATAATGGTTGCATCGGGATGAGCCATATCGTGAATGATGGTAGCAGCCATCTCGACCTCTTCAAGACCCATATCCTCAGAGCCTGTGATGCTGATGATAACACCGCGAGCGTTCTGCATAGAGGTTTCGATAAGGGGGCTGGTAACAGCAGCGCGAGCGGCAAGCTCTGCCTTATCTCTGCCTGTAGCGGTGCCAACGCCCATATGAGCATAGCCGGCGTCCTTCATAATGGTTGTAACGTCAGCAAAGTCGAGGTTAACGAGAGCTGTAACGTTGATAAGCTCGGAGATGGACTGTACGCCCTGACGAAGTACATCGTCTGCTATGTTAAATGCGTTCTTGAAGGTGAGCTTTTCCTCGGTAACGAACTTAAGACGCTCGTTAGGGATAACTACAAGGCTGTCTACCTGCTCGCTGAGTCTTGCAATTCCGCCTTCAGCCTGAGTCATACGGCTCTTGCCCTCAAAGGGGAAGGGCTTTGTAACTATACCGACGGTAAGTATTCCAAGCTCCTTAGCTATCTGAGCAACGACGGGAGCAGCACCTGTACCTGTGCCACCGCCCATACCTGCGGTAAGGAATATCATATCTGCGTCGCGGATAGCGGCTGCGATCTCATCCTTAGACTCCTCAGCAGCTGCGCGACCCTTTTCGGGGTTAGCGCCTGCACCCTGACCGTTAGTGGTCTTATCGCCGATCTGGATCTTAGTGTTAGCCTTGGATTTATATAATGCCGACTTATCTGTATTGATCGCAACGAATTCAACGCCGCGGATACCTGCTTCAACCATGCGGTTGATCGCGTTTCCGCCGCCGCCGCCTACTCCTACAACTTTAATAACCTGAGCTGCATCATTTTCAAACTCTGTAGCCATATCGAATGCCATTCTAATTTCCTCCAATATTTTAAAAATCCCATAATGCGTATTTATACAAATCTATGATATCACAACAATTTGCAAATTTCAATAGAAATTTTCAAATTATTTTAATTCCAAATAACTATTTATATCTTTTTGGTAAGAAATTGCCTCATCGTTATCCGGAGTCCAGCTACCAAGGTCTGCTACGTTATGCTCGTCATTGGACATATGCTCCAGCATTTTCGGTAAAAAGTCCAATTTTTGCTCAAGATAGGACGATGAACCAAACTCAATAAGCAAGCTATTGTCAATTATAATATAGCTTCTGTAAATATCCGAAACATTTATAAGTGTGACATTATATTTCCCGCTTTTTGAAAAATCCAGCAGTTTCTGTAAAAGCTCTGCTTTTTTTGCATCTGTACAGTTATATTTTTCACCCTTTACGAAGTTAAAGCCTTCACCTGCCGATATTACCGAAAGGCCTTCAGGCTGTGCGGTCACTTCACTTAGTATCTTACCGTCTGAATTTGCAGTGTAAAAGATACCCGACGAGTAAAAGCACATCTCCTCGCTTGTTTCCTGCACCTTAACTGTAAGTGTAGAGGGCAACTCCCTTTCCAATGTTATCCCTGAAATATAAGGCAAGCTTTTTTGCAGCTTTTCGCCAAGCTTCTTTTCGCTTAAAAGCAAAAGATTATCTCCCTTTTCGAGCTCTGACGCCGCGATTATCTGCTCTGCAGTGTAAACCGTGTTGCCGCTCACAGAGATATTTTCTATCTTAAAGAATGAAACGCCTACAAACGCTATAAGCACCGCTACCAGCAGTATGAGTGTGACAGTAACAGCGATAAGTGCGCGTCTTTTTCTCTTTTTCTTTGCTTTCTGCGCGGCTTTCCTTTGGGCAGTGCTTCTTTCTTTTTCTCTGAATTCCTTTTCGGTCATTTATTATGTGTCCTTTCCGATCACAGCTCCCAGCGCTTTAAGATCGTTTTCTATATCCTCATATCCACGTTCAATATGAAATATTTTATCAACTTCGGTCCTTCCCTCTGCCGCAAGTCCTGCCACGACGAGAGCGGCTCCTCCGCGAAGGTCGGTACAGCTTACCTCGGCGCCCGTAAGCCTCGCCACGCCCTGTATAACCGCCACCTTATTGTGCATCCTTATATCTGCGCCAAGCCGTGAGAGCTCCTCCATATAGCGGTAGCGGTTTTCAAAAATCGTTTCAACAAAGACCGAGCTACCGTGTGCTACTGCAAGTGCGCTGACCAGCATCGGTCCCGCATCGGTCGGAAAACCAGGATAAACCAGGGTTTTCGTGACCCTTATCGCAGAGGGTCTTCGCAAAGCTGTTATCGAAAGCGAGCTTTCTTCGGTTTTGATATCGCAGCCCATCTCGCAAAAGCTGTTTATCACGGCAGTAAGATGTAAGGGCTGGATATTTCTCAGCCGTATATCCCCGCCTGTTACCGCCGCCGCGGACATATAAGTAGCTGCTACTATTCTGTCGGGGATTATGTCATGCTCGACGCCATACAGCTCGGCTACTCCGAAAATTTCTATATTATCTGTGCCTGCACCGTAGATCTTTGCGCCCGCTTTATTTAAAAAGTCGGCAAGGTCGACAATCTCAGGCTCCCTCGCGGCACCCGTAATAAGCGTCCTTCCGCGGCTTCGCACCGATGCTAATATCGCATTTTCGGTTGCCCCCACACTTGGAAAGCTCAAATTCACCCTACCCTTAGAGCGATCCCCCTGCTTTGAGCAGATGATATAACCGTTTTTATCGTCTATGCTATAGCCGAGGTCAGTGAGCGCTTTCAGATGAAGGTCGATAGGCCTCGGACCGAGCTCACATCCGCCGGGACTACTGATAACTGCGCTTTTGCACCTTGATAATATCGCGCCCAAAAACATAACAGATGAGCGCATTTCGCGCATAAGCTCATCAGGTATCTTATCACAGACAACACTTGAGGCATCAACCGTAACGGTATGCCCCTCACGCTGACAGGTGCAGCCTAAATATGTAAGTATTTTAATAGCTACATCCACATCAGACAGCATTGGACAGTTATGTATTACCGAAATACCTTTTATCAGCAGAGTAGCCGCAAGTATCGGCAAAACACTGTTTTTAGCACCCTGAACATCTATTTCACCGGAAAGCCTTTTTGTGCCTTCTATAAAGAGTTTAGACATAGTAACACCAGCTCATATGAAAATAAAAAGGATTTGACAGAAATATTTGCGCCAAAACCTTTTCATTTCATAATATGCGGTGTCTCAGTTTTTGGTGTAGAGTTCCTTTACAACATTATATATCCGCTCTTTAGAGTCTGCTATCGCGGCATTTTTAGCGTTTTCACTCATCCGTGCCAGCTTTTCTTTATCACTAATAAGCTCAAGAACCACCTTTGTGAGCAGCTCCTGTGTCAGCTCCTTTTCCTCAATGACCTCTGCCGCACCACAGTTTTTAAGGGTCATAGCATTGTGATACTGATGATTTTCCGCAACATAGGGCGAGGGTATGAGAATAGACGGTTTACCGCAGACGGCAAGCTCACTGAGGGTAATGGCGCCCGCTCTGCAGATAACAAGATCTGCCGCCGCCATACACTCATCCATATTATTAATATACTCTTTGACGGATATTTCATCCGAAAGGCTTTTACATTCACTCTTCAAAGCCGCAAGAGTCGTTTCATATCCGGCCTTGCCTGCTCCGTGAATGTGGTAATACTTTTTGCTTCCGTTATGCTCTCTTATAAGTCCAACGACTGCCTCGTTGATGGGACGGGCTCCCAGACTTCCGCCAAAGGAGAGTATCAGCGGACGCTCGTTATCAAGGCCTAGCGCGCGCCGCGCCTGCTCACGCGAAAGACGCGTCAGCTCTCCCCTTACGGGATTTCCTGTGATAACAGGCTTACTCTTTAAATTAAGATGTTTTTCTGCTTCAGGCATAGCAAGCATTACCCTGTCTACATTCGGCGCGAGCGCTTTTGTTGTAATGCCCGGATAGGCATTCTGCTCGTGTATTGCAGTCTTTATTCCAAGCTTTACTGCCTCTCGAAGGACAGGACCGCTGACATAGCCGCCCGTACCGATAACTATATCGGGCTTTAATTCCTTTAAAAGATTTCTGGCTTTTCTTGAGGAAGAGAACATTTTCTCAACAGCGATAATATTTCTGTATATATTCTTGAAGGTCAGCTTGCGCTGAAAGCCTGCAACATCAATAGTATAAAAATCGTAACCTGCCGCGGGAACAAGCTTAGCTTCAAGCTTTTGAGCCGTGCCTATATAGCTGATCCTTGTATCAGGTTGCTGCTCTTTTATGTAACCTGCTACGGCAAGTGCAGGATTTATATGTCCTGCGGTGCCGCCGCCTGCAAACAGAATATGCATATCTTTACCTCAAATAATTATTTTTCTACACTGCTTCCTCTTGATACCGAAAGCACAATGCCCATTTCGGCAAGAAGAATGATAAGTGCCGTTCCGCCGTAGCTGAAAAACGGAAGGCTGATACCCGTATTGGGTATGGTATTTGTAACAACAAGTATATTGAGAAGTGCCTGAAGTCCTACATGGAAGGTAAGACCGATAGCAAGGAAGGATCCGAAGGCATCTTCAGCCTTCATCGCTATGGTAAAGCCTCTCCATACGAGGGCGCAGAAGAGAAGTATTACGGTAATTGCGCCGATTATTCCAAGCTCCTCACAAACGATGGCAAATATAAAGTCATTATGCGGCTCGGGGACCCAGAGATACTTCTGTCTCGACTGGCCTATTCCTCTGCCCATAAGTCCGCCAGAGCCTATGGCGAGCAGAGACTGTATGGTCTGATATCCCTTACCTGAAGGGTCGGACCAAGGATCAAGCCAGTATTGGATTCGATCGGAGCCGTAGCTTACAAGGCCCGTGGCGATAGCTAGAGCGCCGCCGCCTACCCCTGCTCCAAGTCCGCCTAATATCCATATTTTTGGAAGTCCGCCGACTATCAAAAGAATTATTCCAATAGCGAATATAAGCAAGGTTGCCGAAAGATGCGGCTCTAAAACTACCAGCACGCAAGGTATCGCCAACAAGGCAAGTAACCCAAAAACATATCTTGCCTTTTTTATCTTCCTCGGATTTGAAGAAAGCCAGCTTGCAAAAAGAATAACAACGGCTATCTTCGCAAACTCAGAGGGCTGAAAGCTGAAGGAACCGATGGCAAACCATCTTTTTACTCCGCTGTCCTCCACCATTGGGGGAAGTATCAGCAAAAGGGCGAGTAAAACCACCGTGCCGCCGTAGAAAAGCCAAGCTATATTTCTGTAGAAATGATAGTCTATCTTTGATACTCCGAGCATTATCACAACGCCGACTACGGCAAAAACAGCCTGTCGCGAAATAAAATGATATGAGTTTCCGAAATTTGTGTAGGAAAAGGCATAGCTTGCCGAAAACAGCATTATAAGACCTATTGAAAGTAGTATAAGTACAAGCGACAAAAAAGGTATGTCAAGCTTACCTGACTGCCAAAAGCCTCTTTTTATCTTCTTTTTTTCAGGCACAGTACATACCTCCTTTTAAATTATTTAATACTTTTTACCATTTAAGATATACAGGCAGAAGCCCTAATAAGCAGCCGACCATAGCGACCGCGCTGAATACAAAGCATATCTTTTCTTCGCTCCAGCCGCTCATCTCAAAATGGTGATGAATTGGGCTCATTTTGAATATTCTCTTCTTTGTGGTCTTAAACCAGAATACCTGAAGAACGACCGACAGCGCTTCAAGTATGTATACTATAGCGAAGAGAATGAGAAGTATCGGTCTGCCCGAGCCAAAGCCGAGCGCAACGACCGCGCCACCGAGGAACATCGAGCCTGTATCACCCATAAATACCTTCGCAGGCTTGTTATTCCACATTAAAAATCCAAGACAGCTACCGCCTACGGTTGCGGCGAGAGAACTGACCGAGTCCATCGAGGTCCTTGACGCAAGAAGCATATATCCACAGCAGACCACAAGTGTTACGCTTGAAGCCAAACCGTCTATTCCGTCTGTGAGATTAACAGCATTCACTAAATAGTATATAAATACAAGAGCTATCGGCCAGAACACGATACCAAAGCCGTTAATTACTGAAACATCCCCGACAAAGGGTATCCAGGTAGTAGACATTCCCGAAAGGGCAAGGGTCGTGAGATATCCGGCAGAAACGACAAGCTGTAAAAGTGTCTTTTGCTTGGCGGTAAGACCAAGATTTCTCTTCTTTACAACCTTAATATAGTCATCCATAAGCCCGATTATTCCGCAAAGAAGCGCAAAAATTACGCCTGCGATGAGAGAAATCAGATTATACTCGCTTTTAAGCTCGCCTATAAGCTTTGAATCGGTCGAAGCTGACCATATAAGTGCCGCTGTCAGCCCGACGATAACTCCTGCTACTATCATAATTCCGCCCATAGTCGGAGTTCCCTGCTTGCTTTTGTGCCACTTTGGACCTTCATCGAGTATCGTCTGTCCGTATTTCAGACGTCTCAGATACGGAATAAACGGAAATCCCATAAGTGCGCAAACAGCAAAGGCTACTATTGCAGCAAAAATCGGTGTTAGATTAGCCATATATTAGCTCTCCTTAATGTTTTTGTCCTATTATAATAGGCTAAGTGCCTCGGCAACTACTTCCCTTTCATCAAGGTGTATCTTGCCTGTGCATAGGATCTGATAATCCTCGTGACCCTTTCCTGCAAGTATAATTATATCATTTGTTTTGGCATTTGCAACTGCATACTTTATTGCTTCTATTCTGTTTTCAATAACAGTGTAGGGTGTTTTCGAGTCCTTCATACCGGAAGTTATATCCGAAATTATCTTTGAGGGGTCCTCTGTACGCGGATTATCGCTTGTGACGATGACAAAATCAGCGAGCTTTGCGGCTACCGCTCCCATTATCGGTCTCTTGGTTGAATCGCGGTCTCCTCCGCAGCCGAAAAGACATACAAGTCTTCCCTGCTTTATTTCCTTGAAGGTGGAAAGAATGTTAGAAAGCCCGTCAGGAGTATGTGCATAGTCGATTATTACGGTAAAATCTCTGCCTGTAGGAACGATCTCCGCTCTGCCCTTTACTCCGTCAAGCCTTTCCAGAGCCGAGGCTATAAGCGAAATATCAAGGCCGAGCTCCATAGCGCATACAGCGGCGCACATTGAATTATACACCGAGAACTTACCGCCTGTGCGTATCTTCATATGCTTTATAAGATTGTAGCCTACGAGCTCATACTCGATACCTTCAGGACGAAGATTGATATATTTAGCCGAATAGGTCGACTCATTACTTTTTTCCGAATAGGTCAGTATGTTGCAGGAAAGTCCCTCTGCGATAGCTGGTGCGTAGCGGTCATCAAGATTGATAACGGCAGTTTTGCACATTGAAAAGAGCTTTTTCTTTGCCTCAAGATAGTTTTCCATAGTTTTATGGTAGTCAAGATGATCTTGCGTGAGGTTTGTAAAGGCTGCTACTTCAAAATCGAGTCCGTATACCCTCTTCTGATCAAGCGCATGGGAAGAAACCTCCATAATAACATAATCGCAACCCTCATCACGCATTAAAGCGAACAGGCGGTTAAGATTATATGCATCGGGAGTGGTGTTTGCAGACTCTACTATCCTGTCTCCTATAAGATTCTGAATAGTACCGATAACACCAGTCTTATAGCCTGCGGCTTCAAGTATTGCCTTCAGCATATAGGTTATAGAGGTCTTACCGTTTGTACCTGTTACGCCAATTAACTTTAAGTCCTTTGAAGGATTGCCGAAAAAGGCAGCCGACATTAAGGCATACGCCGCGTGGGTGTCCTCTACGACCACTTCGTTTGAAAGTCCAAGCTTTCTCTCAGTTACAATGACGGCGGCACCCTTTTTAAGTGCGCTTTCGGCGAACTTATGACCGTCGAGAGAAGCTCCGTTTATGCAAACGAACGCGAAGCCCTGCTCTACTGCTCTGGAATCGCAGGTGATACCGGCGATCTCGGTATCGGCATATGGGGTATTTATATCTTGCAGTAATTCTTTTAGTAACATCGCTTTGCCTTTCTTAAATTTGCTATTCAATAGTAGAATTTTCTCTGAAATATACTGTGATTACGGTACCTGCGGCGGTCTCGGTGCCTGCGGCCACGCTCTGCTTATAAGCAAAAGACGCTCCCGCCGTACCAATAAAGTTGCCCGCAAATTCAATATTGATATTTGCCGAAGCCGCAGCCGTATTTACCTGACTTATAGTCATTCCATTGAAATCGGGAACGGTCGACATCTCAACATCAGTCTCGTTATCGGTATATAGTATGACCGTACCGCCCTTGGAAAGCTCGGCTCCGCTTTCGGGAAGCTGAGAAACAACAGTCTCGCCATTGCCTACGACCTTTGTTTTTAGCTCAAGCACGCCAACCTTGTTCTTAGCGGTCGTGATATCATTTCCGACAACATCGGGTACAGATATCGCAAAGCTTGCAAGCTCTTCATCGGTATACTGTGGCTCATATCCCATATATGGCAGTATGTCGCCGAGTATTTCTGCGGCAACAGGTGCCGCGACCGCACCGCCGTAGTAGCTTGTGCCATGAGGCTCGTCGACCATAACAAGCACTGCGATCTCGGGATCGTCCATAGGAGCGAAGGTCACATATGATGCGACATATACCTTCTCACCTGTAGCATTATTTTTAGCCAGCTTCTCGGAAGTACCTGTCTTGCCGCCTACCTTATAACCAGGTACATAGCCGTTACGTGCGCCGCCATCGTCAACAACGTGCAGCATCATAGTTCTGATCATTTCGCTCGTTTCTTCGCTTATAACCTGACGGCGGACGGTCTTTTGGGTACTTTCGACAACATTTCCGTTAGCGTCTACTATCTCGCTTACTATATACGGCTTTAAAAGGTAACCACCGTTTACCGCAGCTGATGCCGCGGTTATCATCTGGATCGGTGTAACCTGAAAGCTCTGTCCGAAGGATGCCGATGCAAGCTCGACGGGTCCCATATTTTTTTCAGAATAATAGATAGAGCCTGTTTCACCGGGTAGGTCTATGCCTGTTGTTTTGGTAAAGCCGAAGGCCTCAAAATATTTTGAGAAGTTAGATTTTCCGATAAGCTGACCCAGAGTGATGAATACAGGGTTACAGGAGCCAACCAT
The DNA here is from genome assembly GCA_045591645.1 of Acutalibacteraceae bacterium. GTDB lineage: Bacteria > Bacillota > Clostridia > Oscillospirales > Acutalibacteraceae > SFWF01. Next base: position 53,620 of record JAZNTG010000015.1, read on the forward strand.
AGCCCCAAGAAGATTCAGGTTTCCGTGTCCGCCCGATTTGTGGCAGTGGTATTCCTTACCTGCTACAAATATCCTATATCCGCAGTTGTAGGAGTGTGTAAGACTTGTTTGACGCTCCTCAAGAGCCATAGCACCGGTGAATATCTTAAACACCGAGCCCGGCTCGTAGGTATCTGAGACCGCCTTATTTCTCCACTGTTTGTTTAAAAGCTCGTTGCGGTCTACCTCACTGTTTTCGGCATCAACCAAAGCCTGATCGGCGGCAGACAGAGTAAACGGAGAGTTCGGGTCAAAATCACCCTTAACTGCCATACCGAGAACGGCACCCGTTTTTACATTCATTATGATGCAGGTACCTCGGTTGCCTGCTTTATTTACCTCAAGTGCTTCCTCAAGATATTTTTCGGCGGTGTACTGAATGTAGGAGTCAACCGTTAGCACAAGCGAGTTGCCCTGTTTTGCTTCCTCGACCACCTGATACGAGAAGGGCATATCTGCGCCGAGCGCGTTCTTGGCCGCGACCACTCTGCCTACTGTACCCGTAAGGGTGGTATCATAGTAGCTTTCAAGACCAGAAAGTCCCTGATTATCGTCACCCACAAAGCCTAAAATTACCGAAGCGAGCGAATCATTGGGATAATATCTCTTAGTTGTTTCATCAATACCGATATACTTTGCAAGCGAGAGGTCCTCGTTTTCGGATATATACTCTCTAACCTTGTCGGCGACCGTCTTGTCTACCCTCTTCTTTACCGTAACATAAGATGTAGATTTTTCGGTGTAGCCATAAACGGTTTCGTATTCCATCGAAAGTATTTCCGAAAGTCCCGACGCGATAGAGGTCCTGATAAGCTTCTTTTTATTCTCATCCTGCACACTGTTGATACTATTTGGAATGATATAAATGGTGTAGGCGGTATCACTTTTTGCGAGGATATTCATCTTTGCGTCATAAATATTGCCTCGAGGAGCAGAAACAAGCGTGTCGTAAAGCTGCTGCTCAGACGCGAGCGACTGATATTTGCTACCGTTTATGAGCATAATACTGCCCAGACGGTATGAGGTGACCGAAACAAATAGCACGACAGTGGCTATTAATACAACAAGAATTCTGATCATCATACTTCGGTTAAGCTTCATTCTCTTACCTCACACCTTTCGTTAGATTTTATCTTCATTAAATGCCCGAAAACGAGAGCCCTGCAGACAGAACTCTCGTATCGCTTTTTAATTAAATATATTCGTTTTCATAAAAACTATTCATTCTCTGCAGTAAGAACATTTCCGTTTGAATCAACCGCCTTATCAGTATCATTTACCTTAATATAAACTATCTGATTTTTGTCGGTCTTTTTCATTCCGAGATCTTTTGCCGCCTGCTCAAGATTGCCGTAGGATATCATTCTCTCAAATTCGACATTCAAGCGTGTTTCCTCACCGCTTACAGCTGCATAGTTTGCCTTTGCCTCAATTATCTCTGCATTGACCTCTGTAATTTCTACTCTGAGCGCGATATTCATGCAAACAATACCGACCATAAAGCCGATAAGCATAACGATAGTTGCAACGCTGGAAACACTTTTCTTAGCCCGAGCGCGCGCCTTTTTTATCTTTTTCTCAGGCATCTTTACTATCTTTGCAGGCTCTGCTTTTTTCTCTTTAGGCATAAACAACTCAAAATCGTATGCCAAAGAATCATTATAGTATTTTGAATTGTTGATGACCATCGTGTTTCTCCTTTAAATTCTTTCTATTATCCGAAGCTTTGCACTGCGGCTTCGCAGATTTTCTCGAAGCTCCCCTTCCGACGCCGTTATGGGCTTTCGGGTAACAAGCCTTCCCTTTGGCTTTTTACCGCATACACATATAGGTATGTCGGGCGGACAGGTGCAGCCTGTGCAAAACTCCTTAAACATATTTTTTGTTATTCTGTCTTCGAGTGAATGGAAGGTTATTATTGCGAGTCTTCCACCCGATCTTAAGCTGTCAAATGCGGCGGCAATTCCGTCCTCTAAAGCGCCAAGCTCATCATTTACGGCTATTCTAAGCGCCTGAAAACATTTGCGTGACGGGTTTCCCTCGCGTCTTACTGCAGCGGGAACGCTGGAAGCAATTATTTTAGCAAGCTCTTCGGTCGTGTCGATCGGCTTGTCCTGACGTGCGGCAACGATATTCTGCGCAATTTTAAAGGCATACTTTTCTTCGCCGTATTCCCTGAATATCCTGCACAGTTCTTCAGCTGAGAGCGAATTTACCAAATCACGTGCGCTGATTCCCTCTTTGCTCATCCTCATATCAAGAGGTGCCGAGCCATGAAAGGAAAAGCCTCGCTCGGTGTTGTCGAGCTGAAAGGACGAAACACCGATATCAAGAAGCACACCGTCGACTGCATCTATACCGAGTGTGTCAAGGACATTTTTCATCTCTCTGTAGTTGGAACGAACTACAGTTGCCGGCAGTCCGCTTAATCTCTCCGAGGCGACCTTTACCGCGTCGGGATCCTGATCTATTGCGATAAGCCGTCCGTTTTTGAGCTTCGACGCTATCGCAAACGAGTGACCCGCACCACCCGCAGTGCCGTCTACATATATTCCGTCGGGTTTAATATTCAAACCCTCAACAGTTTCTTTAAAAAGCACAGGAATATGACTGAATTCCATCTTTAATCACCAAGCGTGAAATTGAGCTCATCAATAACAGGCGCAAAGTCCTCGGTTTTGATGCTCTGCTTTTCACGAGCCCATTCAGCAGAACTCCATATCTCGATGTTGTTCTTCATTCCGACAATTCTGACCTCTTCTTCTATTCCCGCGAATTCGCGAAGCTCAGTGGGGATAAGAACTCTGCCCGAAGCGTCAACCTCAGCAAATACCGAGCCGTCGGACAAATAACGGTACATATCCTGCATCTTGCTGTAAGGAAGCTTATTCAGCTTTGCGGTAAACTTGTCAAACTCCTCGAGTGAAAAACCCCAAAGACACTTTTTACCGAAAACACCCGTACATAAAACGACGGTTTCGCCTAAATCTTCTTTAAAACGGGACGGAATGAAAATTCGTCCCTTCTTATCAACTTTATTTAATGAGCCGCCTATAAGCACGAATTTTCACCTCTTTTTGCTCCACTTTATGACACTTTAATGATTTTTTGCGCCATTTTGCTCCACTACAAGTGCTATTATATAGTATGTCCCACCTAATTGCAAGAGTTTTTTTACAAATCAAAAAAATTTTTTAAAAATTCTTCAAAATAATGGTTGACATCGGCAAAACTCGGTGCTATAATAATCGAGCGCCCGAAAAAACTTGATATATGCGGATGTGCTGGAATAGGCAGACAGGCACGTTTGAGGGGCGTGTGTCGAACGACGTATGGGTTCAAGTCCCATTATCCGCACCAAAGCATTCAAACCCGAACCTTTTACCAATCGGTGAAACGTTCGGGTTTGTTGTTTTCTTAAAAGATGTTAAATAGCCTTTGTTTGTGGCAGTACAGAGTTAGTTGCTCTGTACTGCCACTTCTTCGTTTCAATAGATTTCGTACATAAAGGAGATTTGAAATGAAGACTAAAAAAGAAACTAAAACTAATACATCAAGAATTATTTTCTTTACTATTGCACTTACATATAATTTAATATTGGCATTTTACTTGAGAGATTTTCTTGTTCTCTCTCCCACTTTACAAGTTTTCTATCTACTATCGGCTCTAACCGCTTTATTTTTGGTTGTTGAGATAAAAACAAAAGCAATGAGAACAGCGGCGTATGTTTCGATAGTGCTCATTGCTTGTATAAACTTTGCCTATGCTGTTTATTGCCGAAGAGTATTTCCCATTTTAGCAATCATATCACTTGTTATCGTTTTTATGTATTTTATCTGCTTTGCCGACAATAAAGGGAAAGATAATCCATTGACGAAAATTTATGTGTTGGTGGTATCCACGGCAATTGTGGCATTGCTCTTCTCGGCATATATTTTCATCTACAAACAGGATGATGTATCTCTTACCAATGGTCAAGCAACCTTGTGGGATACGAACACTGTTGCACTTGCTGACGAAATTTGCGTCTATTGTGATACTGATGAAGAAAAGGTAAAAGCAATATACGAATGGATGATACATAATTTCGAGTATGACTACGATTATACTCCCATAGTCCAATATTTTAATGTACATAAAACAATCGAAACCCGAAAAGGAATCTGTTATGACTTTTCCCATCTGTTTGCCACGCTTTGTCGTAGTCAAAATATCCCCTGCTATGTAGTTGACGGTAATAAACGAGAAAATGCTCAGTATCACCATACCTGAAATAGAGTTTATTTTAATGATTCATGGTGGAATATAGATGTAACTTTTGACACCATTCAAACTATTAATCGAGAGTGCCTTTACGGACTCCGTAAAATTGATTGTGCATTTGTTACGGATGAAGAATTTTTCATAACGAAGATATATTAAGAACATTGTAAAAGCCGCCCGAGTGGGCGGCTTTTACTACTTATTAGAGTTAATTGTGCGGATCATCTGCATGACCACTTTCTTCTGTTCAGCTGTGAGGCTAACCCAAGAGTCAAAAAGTTCTTTGATTTCAGGTGTCATCTCAACCATATCTCCGTCTGCAAAGAACTGGGATATTGTAATGCCGAATCCGGTGCAAATTGCTTCTAATGTGCTTATTGAAGGCAAAGTGTTTCGTCTAAAAATATTAGCAAGAGTAGATTCGGATAACCCGCATTCTTTTGACAGGCGATATTCAGTCCATCCACGCTCATCCAATAACTGACGAAGCCTCTTATGTGTATCCATAGCCTCACCACCTTTCTTAACTATATTTTACCGCTTAACTTAATGGTTTTATACCCAATACTTGTAATGTAAATACTGTTATGTTAAACTGTATAATATAAGTAAGTTGAAAGGTGATGAGTGCTATGTTAGAGAATATTTGTTGTTTTATCGGTCACAGGGAAATAAATGTGACTGATGAGTTAAAGGAAAAACTACGTGTAGTAATCGAGCGTTTAATTACTGATGAAAGTATTGACACTTTTCTTTTTGGAAGCAAGAGCCAATTTGATGATCTCTGTTGGGATATAGTAACCGAAATAAAGAAAAAGTACCCTCACATAAAAAGAATTTTTGTGAGGGCAGAATATCCGTATATTGATGAAAGCTATAAAGCATACCTGTTAGGAAATTATGAGGATACCTATTTCCCAAAATCGGTGCT
>JAZNTG010000016.1:0-12945 GCA_045591645.1 Acutalibacteraceae bacterium
CCCATACGATTGTCTATACCTCTCCTGAATTCCAACCTTGTTCTGAGACTTTTTCGGAAACATACGCATTTGTCGGTCCTTCCATTCGTTCTGCAAACGAAGAAATAGAAAAAAAGAGGGATAAACTAATTTATATATCAATGGGAACGGTCAATAATGACTTGATGCCTTTTTACAAAGCTTGTATATCTGCTTTGAGGGATACAGATTATCAGGTAATTATGTCAGTTGGCAATTTGGTGTCTATCGAGGACTTTGGAGAATTGCCTGAAAATATATCGGTTTATTCATATGTTGACCAGATTGCTGTTTTGAAAAAAGCGGATGTCTTTGTATCACACTGCGGAATGAACAGCGTCAGTGAAAGTTTATATTTTGAAGTTCCGCTTGTTATGTTACCACAGACCTCAGAGCAAAAAGGTGTTGCCGAGAGAGTATCTCAGCTTGGTGCCGGTATAAAAGTTGATAAATTGGACGGGGTTTCCGTTTTGAGTGCAATAAATAAAATATTAAGTGTTGACACCTATAAGCAAAATGCCAAGAAAATTGCTGAAGGTTTTAAAAACTCTTCAGGTGCAAAAGGTGCTGCAGACAAAATTATACAGGTATGTAATGATATTAAACTTTAATTTGGAGAGATGGTATATGAAAAATCTAAAACTATTTTTCTCGGCATTAACAGTAGCCTTTGCAATTTTGGGCTTAACAAAGGCTCTTTCAACTGATATTACAATGCCGATAACATTTGTTTGTTTAGCAACCACAATGTTTATAACCTCTAAAGAGTACAAGGATAAACAGCAAAAGAACACATCAGTTTGTTTCTTGTTGTTGGGAATGTTCTTATTAGTAGTGACTGTATATAATGTAGCATCTATTATTTGGGGAATATAATAGAAAAATAAGAATTTGACGAGGTGATTAAGATGATAGATATTACTGTTTGGATGCAAAACTTCTTGCAGACATTAAACGAGAATTTTAGAGACCGTGTATGGTTTGTTGGTTTACAAGGCAGTTATGGTCGTGGCGAAGCAACAGAAACAAGCGATATTGATGTTGTTGTAATTCTTGATGAATTGTCTGCTATGGATATTCAAACCTATAACAAAATGTTGGATACTCTTTCGCACAGAGAACTTATTTGTGGTTTTCTCTCAGGTAAAGACGATATTATGAACTGGGAGCCCTCTGACCTATTTCAGTTTTGCTATGATACAACACCGATTAAGGGAAGTCTTGACGAAGTTATGGCTGTTGTTGACGAAAACGTTATAAACAGAGCAATCAAAATCGGTGCCTGCAATATCTTTCATGGATGTGTTCACAATATGCTCCATGAAAAAAGCGAAGATGTTTTGCGTGGACTGTATAAATCTGCCTCTTTCGTTGTACAGGCAATTGTCTTTAAGCAGACCGGAAACTATATCAAACATCAAGAAGAATTGCTCATGGTCGCAAATTTTAACGAACAAGCCATTATCAATACTTTTTTGAGTTTGAAAAAAGGTGGTACGATAGATTTTATTCCTATGTCCGAAACATTGTTTGCATGGTCAAAGAAATGGATTTCTGAAAACAGTTAAACAAATAAGGATTTTTCGAACATCAATCCATAATTTTTCAAAAGGGTATTGACTCTCACGCTCCGTCATAGTGTATGCTCTTGTTGTGAGGTGATAAAATTGAAAATGAAGATTAAAGAATTTGCCGATTTTACGGGTGTAAGTGTGCGCACACTGCATTATTACGATGAAATAGGATTATTGATGCCAGCCTTTGTTGACAAAACTACAGGCTATCGCTTTTACGACGAAAAATCTTTTCTTCGTATGCAAGAGATTCTCTTTTACCGTGAACTTGACTTTTCCTTAAAGCGCATTGAAGAGATCTTGTCATCCCCGAATTATGACAAAAGCAAGGCACTGAACGAGCAAAAACAACTTCTCACACTCAAAAAAGATCGGTTAGAACGGTTAATTTCTGCTATTGACGGTGCCGTGAAAGGAGAAAATGTTATGACAGCATTCGATAACAGCGAATTTGAAAAATATAAGGCTGAAGCCAGAGAAAAATGGGGCAAAACGGATGCATACAAGGAACATGCAGAACGGACCAAGAACTACTCCAAGCAGAAGTGGAATGACCTTGCCGAGGGAATGGACCATATTATTGCAGAGTTTGCACTCTGCATGAGAAAGGACGAAAGTCCTGATTCCACCGAAGCACAAAAACTTGTAAAAATGCTGCAGAACCATATCACCGGGAATTACTATCTTTGTACAAACGAAATACTGGCAAGTCTCGGTCAGATGTATGTAGCGGACGAGCGCTTTACGAACAACATTGATAAGCACGCTGACGGTACTGCCACGTTTATCTGTGAAGCAATTGCGGTGTATTGCAGTAAGTAAATTCCAATTTATCGAACAGTGCAGATACATTACTTTTGGTCGTTGTTAGCCCTACTTATGCACCTTTTAGTCGCTCTTTCGCAACAAAGAAAACCTCTTTTGTCTACCAAGACAAGAGAGGTTTCTTTGCTTTAAGTTATTTGTCAACCAATCAGATACCTGCCGTATACTCGATATTATTGAAATACACAGCAAATCATGTTAAAATATAGCTGGATGGAGGTATTAGCATGCAAAGTATTGGAGACATTATCCGCAAGCATCGCAAACTGAAAAATTTCACACAAGAGGAATTGGGAAATAAGCTGTTTGTATCTAAACAGGCAATTTCCAAATGGGAAAACGGAAGATCGTTTCCTGATCTTGAAACCACTCAAAAACTGATTGAAATACTTGAAATTGATTCAAGCGAAATTCTAGGCGGAACAGTACAAGAAGTTAAAAAGAACCAAAAGCGATTAACCGTCTTAATAATTGCTTGCTCTATCGTTACTGTTTTATTATTAATTATGATTGGTGCGCTACATTATGAAAAGGCATTAATCAACTTTGGCTACCAAGAAGGTACAAATCCTGCAAATCAATATGCTATCGATGTATCAATGGTGCAGTTACTTGCCACACCAGAAAAATATGATGGGAAATTAGTCCGGGTTATTGGCGTAGGTAACCTTGAGTTTGAAGGAAATTATCTTTCACTCAGTAAAGAAGACCATGCGTATGGTGCAGGCAATTCTATTTGGATCGAATTGGGAGATAGAGCGATTTCTTATGAAGAAGCCAAAGAGTATAATGGGAAGTATGTCATTGTAGAAGGGTTCTTTGATAAAGATGATCGTGGCCATTTTGATATGTTTTGTGGATCAATAAAGGATATCAGCCGTTATCAGTTGTGGGAAAGAAACGATAGTTAATAATCACACTACTATTGGTCGTTTTTACCTCAACTTACACTACTTTTAGTCGCTCTTTCGCAATAAAAAGGAAGTCAGACCGTAAGGTTTGGCTTTTTTTATTTTGTATATCTCCCGAAAGGATCGAACTCGGGAGAATCTGTCGTTAAGCAGAGGAGAAATATTCACGTTTGCTTAAGAAAAACAGGTTTCATCATTAAGAGAAAAATTCAGCCCCTGCCAAATTACGGCAGGGGCTGTGGTTAAGGTGTTATTTAGTTTTCCTCAGTTTCTTTTCTCTTTTTGCCGTAGATGGCAGTGCCGAGAAGTCCTCCGCTGCTTACAAAGAGCAGTGCAATCCACAGATCAAGATTTGTGTTATCTCCTGTCTCAGGTACTGCGGGAAGAGTGGGAACGGTATAGGTATTTTCAAAGACGATCTCGGTTATCTTATCGCTGCTGCCTGTCTTTGTAATAACAGGTGCTGAGGCTTCAAGCTTGCCTTCGCCGTTATCTATGACCTCTATCTCGATAACGTACTCCGATTTATCATAGGTTACATTGTCAAGTGTTCCTACTTCCTCGGTAAGGGTGAACTTGTAGATACCGGCAGCGGTGAAATCGATCTTATCAAATACGATCTTGCCGTCCTTTGTATTGGATTTAATTGCGATAACCTCGCCCTTTTCGTTCTTCAGAACGAATTTGAATTCACCGTCCTTCAGCTCACGGCCGCTGAGCTCCTTGACCGCGCTGATGATGACAGAGGTATCGGCAGCCTTGTAGCTGTTGTTAAATACTACCTGGGTAACCTCTTCATCCTCAGACGAGTAGGTTACGCTTTCTACTTCAAGATATCCGCCCTTGTCAGCGATCACTATTTCGACCCCATAAGCCTGAGTGTCATAGGTGACGCCGCCGAGTTCATTGTTCTTTTCAATGATGGTGTACTTGTAGGTATCGGCTTTTGTGAAGCTTAAGGTGAATCGGAATTTTCCGTCCTTGTCGTTCTTAGCGGTCGCGATCTCGTTTTTCTCACTGTCAATTACAGCGAATATGAATTCTTCGGTGTTGATGTCACGTCCGTCAAGACTCTTGAGAAGCTCGCCGTCTGCGCCAAGCACTACGATTACGGAATCGGGCTCATATTCGTTCGTGAACCTGATAACAGGCTCGGCAACAGTTCCGACACCATCAACAGCCGCCTCTAATACACCGCTGTTATCTGTTACGGTCACGGTTACAGTATACGACTTATCATCATATGTGTAGCCGCGCTTGCCCAGATCCTTTTCTGTAACGCGATACTCATATTTACCCACCTTAGTAAAGGTGATATCACCGAAGCTGAAGGTGCCGTCAGCGGCATTTTTAACGGTATTTTCACTGGGCATAGGAGCATTCTGAGTGATTGACTCGATAACGAACTCAAACTCATTTGCCTCAAGGTCTTTGTGCTCGCTATCCAGCGTCTTGGAGCCAAAGATGGTTGCTGTTACTTGCTTAGGTGTATAAGCATTGTCAAATATAGCTTCTGCTTCGTTATTGCTCGAGTCAGTGATCTTGGCTACTGCCTTCAGCTTGCCTGCCACTGTGTCATCGGTAACCTCTACGGTAACGGTAAATACCTCATCGTCATAGCCAAATCCTGTACGGTTGCCTTGTACCTCTCTGATCTTATACACATAGGTTCCAGCCTCGGTGAAGGAGAGTGTACCGAAGTCTACAACGCCGCTATCATCATTCGAAATGGTGGTAACAGCGGGCATAGGAGCATTCTGGCTGCCTTCGATAGTGAAGCTGAAATCGCCCGCCTTTAAGGTGTATGCATTACCATCTGAAGGAGAAACCTTTTTCTTAGCGGTAATTGCGATGGGCTCACTTGCCTGCGCGTTATATTCGTTTGTAAAGGTAAGGGTCGAGCTGCTTACAGACTGACCGTTGATTTTAACGGTTATCTGAGCGTTTGCACTGTCATCCTCTGCTACGATCACAACTTCACGGGGCTGAGTATCGTAGATAACTCCGGCTATGCCGTTGTCTTTCTCGGTGACTGTAAATCTGTAGGTGCCTATCTTGTTGATCTTAATATCAACAGCAGCCTTTTCACCCTTTTCATCGATGACCTTGGTTGCAGTATCCTCGCTGCCGCTATCAAGTACGAGCTCTATATCGCCGTTTTTAACTGCCTCTGCGGTATATGAATCAAGCTTGATCTCAAATTCGAACTTATCGGTAGATAACCATTCATCGTTGTTACGGCCTGTAAAGCTCTTATCGATCTCCACCTTTGCAGTAGCAGGCTTTGCGGTGTACTGATTAACGATAATCTCACCGCCTACATACTGTACGAGGACCGCGGTAAGTGTGCCGTTACGGTCATCGGTAACGCGATAGGTTGCTGTGATGGTCTGTGTACTGTAGGTGATGCCTGCGACCTTATCGGCATCATCAGGTATGATCTCGTTTACAGAAACGACGTATGTTCCTGGCTTTGAGAAGGTTATATTACCGAATACAACATCTCCGTTAGCCGCATTTGCAACAACCGTCTTGGAGGGAAGTGTCATACCGCCTTCGGGAGCTGCAGAAACCTGCTTTAGCTCAAACTCAAACTCGCCTGCTTTAAGCGGCTCTGTTCTATCGCCCGAAATGACCTTCTTTATGAGCGGCAGATGTGCAGTTGTGTCATCGGGAACATAGGTATTGTTAAATACGATAGCTTCAGCATCTACCCAAGCCGAGCCGTCTGCTTTCTCGAGTGATTCTGATGTTATCTTTAGATTACCTGCGTTATCATCCTCTACTGTTACAGTATAGCGATACTTACCCTCATCATAGGTAGTTCCGCCGACTTTATTGTCGGGTATTTGTTCAGTGATGATGTACTCATACCTTCCAGCCTTGGTGTAGGTAACATCCTCAAGGAAGGTAATGCTTCCGCTGTAGACTCCGTCTGTATCAGCTTCGGTATCTGCGGCATGGGTAACGTAATTTTCGGAAATTTTCTGACCGTTCAAATATTCAACAACGTCGAAATAGAATTCTCCTGCGAGAAGCGTCTTTCCTGTAAGGTTCTTTGTTCCGCTGAGTGAAACGGGAGTTCCGTTAAACTCTGAGGTATAGGTGTTGACGAAATCGGCAGGGTCGTTATCGTTGGTGTTAGAAACGATCTCAAGCTTTCCGTCGTTATCGGTATCATCAACAACTATAGTAACGGTGTAAACAGTATCGTCGTACTTAACACCTGCGGCGCTGCCCTGTGTTTCATTAACAGTAAATACATAGGTTCCTGCTTTATTGAAACGGATATTCTCAAAGGTAAAGTCGGTTGCAACGCCGTCCTTTGCGTTTTCAACATACTGTGCGTCGGGAACAACAACATCGCCGTTTCTTATAGCCAGACTTGTTGCGGCATTGGCACCGAGAACGAATTCAAACTTCTCACCCGACAGCATATCTCTGCCGTTAAGCGTTTTGCTTCCATCAATATTGTCATAGACGGGATCGGGTGTATAGCTGTTATAGAAGGTTACTATTCGTGTACCATCGGGATAAACAGCATTTACATTCAGTGTATCACCGCTACTATCAACCGATACTGTAACGTTGATGGTGTATACGGTATCATCATAGGTCATTCCGTTGACCGAGCCCGCAAGCTCTCTCATCTGGTAGCGGAATGTAACCCATGTCATACCTGCAGGAATATCGTTCTGAGTGAATTCTACTGCGGGGAAGGTAATGTTATGGCCTTCATTGGTGGTAGTGATCACACCGTTTACACTGCCCTGGGGCATAGGAACTTTATCTGCGGAATCGGTTATTATCGGGTCATCAGAAAAATCTGAATCATTCTGAACATCTACAATGCCCAAAGCCTTAAGCTCAAACTCAAACATACCAGATACAAGCGGCTTCTGACCCGAATTGTCGGTATAATCCTTAAGCGCAACGGGTACGCGGGTCACAGAATCTGCATTATATCTATTGACAAATTCTATAGCGTCCTGTCCCTCTTCTCCGCTGTTCATAACGATCTGATCGTTATCATTATAAGTGAATAAGGGGGTCGCGTCATCTGAATACAGCTTTTGTATATCAGAATTTGTTATACTTAATGTACCGTTTTTGTTATCAACAACGGTGATAACTAGGCGGTAAAGGGCTCCGGAATAGGTCATTCCGGGAAGATATTCGTTATTTTCAGGTTCCTTTTCTACAATAGTATAGCGATATGTGCCGGGTGCAGTAAACTTAATAGAACCGAAATCGAAGGTTGCGGTATTTCCGCCCGCAACATCAGGTCCGTCCACTACAACGCCCTTAGCAGCATCATAATTCTCAGGCAGAGGAGCGTTATTGTAGGGAGTTATAAAGAATGTGAACACATCGTCTTGGGTCCACACGTTACCGGGACGCTCAAGGCGCTTTGTTCCCTTAAGGCTATCCTGTGCGGGATAGGTTACGGGAGTAACATTATAGGTATTAGTGAAAGCTGCAACGCTTGTTTCGTTAGCGACAATAGTGCCTGTAGCGCCGCTAGATTCGACAGTAAATCCGTCCTGCGCCGTCTCGGTGACCACGTATGTAGTATCGGGAGGCAGACTGAAAATAGTAGCGGTCTGACCGTCCTTCAGGCTGATTTTTGTATTGCTTGCCGAAACAGTGCCTGTGCTGACCTGTTCTCCTGCCGCATCAGCGATCACATAGTCATATGTACCGTTATTTACGTTTTGACCGTCAAGATCAATAGTGAACTCGAAGGTCTTGTCGGGCGCAGTAAGTCCGGGGGCAGCATTTACAGTCTTGCTGATCTGAAGATTTCCGCCTGCGACCATAGAAAGCAAACCGTTGTTGCCAAGGTGTACTATGAATTTTCCGTCATAGGCGCTTGAGCTTGTGTCTGCATAATGGAACTCGGGAGCATAGAAATCTTGTGCAGTATTTGTATTATTGTAAACCTTTGTACCCTCAAACTTAAGAATTCTGTTAAGTCGGGGCGAGCCAGTAGCTCTGTAGAGATTACCGTCTCGGCCTGTTTTGATCTCAGTCGCTTTAAGCTGAGCGCCTGTACGCTCGATAGCATCGACCTCTACAGAAGTTCCGTGATAGTATTCATCTCTGTAGTAATATACAGTATCATCGTCAAGGCCTTCCTGCTCGGTTACCTGCTCTTTAAATTCAGCGTCCTTGTAGATTGGCATATCCTCAAGGATATAATAGAAGCTGTTGCTGTGTGAAGGTTCAAACTCTACCGTTGTATCCCCTACGGTCGAGCCGTTGATAAGGTGAGGATTTGTATACTCATTGCTGTAGAAGTTGATAGTGCCGTCATCATTAGTATTGGCATTAAGATATTCCGCCGAAAGCTTAGTTCTGTCGACGTAAACAACACCGTTGTCAGCTTCCTTAAGTATCTCGGACTGCAAGCCTACAGAATATATAACTCTTGCAGGAAGAGCGCCGTTGTTAGTGTGAGTCTTTACCGAGCCGTCGGCATTCAGCATTACTTCATTTACCCGAAGCGGAATAACCGAAGCGGGAATCTTGACAACAAGAGTTTGCTTGCCGTCTGTCTCTTCAACGGTAATAATAATATTCTTGAGCTCCTGATGTCCGTAAACGGGGCTGTCGACCATTCCGCTGAAGGTGTAGGTGGTTGTATTTCCGCTGATTGCGGTTTCCTTAGCGGTAAAGGTAGTTCCCGCGTAGATAATAGCCTTTACATCCTTAACCTCCATATACTCGCCGATAGGATCTGTATAGGTGATATAGCCGTCGGTCATCGGGTCGCTACCCTTGATCTCGGTAGGAACCTGAGGAGCGGAAATAGAGATGCTGGAAACGATCTCATTAAATACATCGGTTACTGCCGAAGCATTATCCGCATCATAATAATCGTCAACATAGTCATATCCGTCTGTGGGGTCAACATCATAGCCAGTTGTAGGATGGGTAAGTCTGTAGTAATCGTCCTCAGTGTCCCATCCGTCTGTTTTTCCGACATTGATATTCGGTGTGCCTGTATTGTTATTGGCGGTATAGCTCGCCCAATATCCCTTGATAGCGGTCTTCATACTGTTAGTCACATTGGTGTCGTTCCAATATGTACCCGGATCAAGGGTCATATAAGCGAGATTCTTTTCGCTGTTGCCTAGACCTGTAATACCCATACCGACAGTGTATACGGTCGTAGCAAAGGCGGTGCCTGCTACCTTGTAGTTGCGGTCAATGGCATCCTTCATATAGGATCCGACCATAATTGCCTTCATACCGTTTCCTGCATAAGGATCACTGCCCGGACCGTCGTTGTTGTTATCATTGGGAGCCCACCAGCTTGTAGAGCTGGAGGAGTATGTAGGTGAACCGTCAGACAGAAGGATAACAGAAGGCACTCTCTGAACCGTTGCGCCCTCGATATTTACAGTAGTATTGTCCTCCTCTGCCAACACCTGCATACCTTCGTAAAGACCCACCTGTATGTTAGTACCGCCTTCGACAGAGGTAGTCTTTTCAACTGTTGTGCCTGTTGAATTGACCGCATTTGTGTAAAGGGTAGCATAATTATTCGAGCCTGTTTGTCTGCTTAAAGAAAAATACGGAACCTCAACCTCGGTCTCTTCATAATATCCGTCGAAAGGACGTGGGCCTGTCGATACCCATTTGCGCTCGGTTTCAGTTTCTTTTGTATATCTGTCAAGCGGCAGCAATACCTGCGCGTTACTACTGAAAGCTACTACCGAAACTCTGGTATAAGGATTCAGAGCCATAAGCTTATCGATAGCGGCGTTGGTAGCCTGAACCGTATTGTAAATACGGCTGAGGCCGTTATCCATATTACTGCTGGAGTTACTCATTGAGCCTGAAATATCAATAATCAGAACTACATCCACGGGAGCCTGTGTCTGACCCGATACAGACTGCGCGGTTGCAAGCGCAGAGTACGCGATAAGGAAATCCTCACCGAGATTGCCGCCGTTATTCAGCTTGATCGTAGAGGTTCCGCCGCCGAAGGTATTGAAGGTGACATCATCGGTGTAAACCGATTTATCCGTCCATATTCTTCCCGCATATTCGGTGGATGCATTGTCACCCAAGGATTCGGAATATTTTGTGGAGGTATCAAGATCGGAAACCTTAGTCCCTGCACCGCCCTTATACCAGTAGCTTTGGTCAGCAAAAGCCGTAAAGCACGGTAAGAGCATTTGCAACACCATTATAATCGTTAGCATAATGGTGAGTATTGATTTTCCTATTCTTGTTTTTCGCATAACGCATCACCTTTCTCTAAGTTGGCTATAGCCGTTTTATACCTTTTATTTTCTTTGTTCCTCAGTTCAGCCGTACAGCACATCCTCAAAGGCTTGCTCACTGACCTCAGCAACATATTTTTTAAATTCCTTTAGGATACGCTTACTGATATTACGGTAGTCCAGTGCAAGCACCTTATCTATCTTCATCCCGCGTATTTCTTCCGGAACGTTGTAGGTGGTTAAAATATTTTTGATTGCACCTGCGACCCTCGTATCCAACGGAATACTGTCATTGGTCGTCATCAAAGTTGCATATTCAATGCCCGAAACAAGTATCTCAGCTTCGGCAAAATGCCACTCTTCCCAATCGGTACAGTATTCGGAGAATACTATCCTTGCCCGCTCGGCATCGTTTTTACGTATTATTTCAAGCGTCAGCGGATTGGAGTATGCTGAAAGGTAGACATCCTTTGCGATCTCGTCCTCCTCGCACATCGCCGCCATTGTTGCCATTTCAAGACACACCGCCATCAGGGATGTGTTCCCTTCCTCGACCACGCTCTGCATCATCTTCCACTGGAAGTCACAGAGCATTTCAACAAGCTGGGCTAACAGGTGTTCCTTGGTCGGAAAATAGAACATCAGGTGACCGCTGCTTATATCCAATTGGTCCGCGATCGCCTTTACTGTCGTCTTAGAATATCCTCGTTCCAAAAACATTCTTGTTGCAACCTGAATGATCTCAAGCCTTGTAGTGTTGCTCTTTCTTTTATGAGCCATACCGCAATCTCCTTTTGCAGAGTTTTTTCGCTTTTAAATAAGGCGCAACAGGCCTACTAATAGAGTATACTCTATTTTAGAACGTATTTCAAAAAATGTCAATAGGTTTTTGAAGATTTTTCCTTATTTATGTTAAAATTTTCACACTTTCGGGGCTGAAATGTAATTAAAAAAGACGGCTGCTCTCATTTTATTTTGTAAAAACAGTAATTATATGCTATAATACTGTTCAGGTGATATATATATGTATGATGAGCTTACTAAAGTAGATATAGACAAGATGAAAGAAGAGCTTGAGTGGCGCATAACAAAGGTCAGACCTGAGATCCTCGAAGAGGTAAAGCTGACCAGAAGCTACGGCGATCTTTCGGAAAACGCAGAATACCACGCCGCGAAAAGAGAGCGCGGACGCAACGAGAGTCGCATCCGCTACCTTCGCAATATGATAAAGACTGCAAAAATAATCGATGCTAAAAGTGCCGATGATACGGTGGGACTTTTTGATACCGTCACCTTTTATATTGAAGAAGATGATTGTGAGGAGCAGGTGCGGATAGTGACCACCCTGCGCCGCGATCCTTTTCAGAATATAATCAGCAAGGAGTCCCCCTTAGGCCGCGCGCTTATGGGTAAAAAGGTAGGCGAGAGGACTCTAGTACAGACCGACAGCGGCTACAGCTACTATATAGTAATAAGAAGGCTTGAAAAAGGTCAGGATGATACCTCGCTTGAAATAAGGAAATTTTAAAGGGCTACACAGTCTGGATACACTAAATAGGACAGCGTGTCCATTTGGTTTTATTAAATATTTAATGAGGTGAAGTATGTTACAGGTAAAGAATTTAACCAAAATTTATAAGCAAAAAAATGGGGCCGACACCCACGCGCTTGACGGAGTAACATTGCAGTTCCCCGAAAAGGGTATGGTATTTCTGCTTGGTAAATCAGGCAGCGGTAAATCTACCCTTCTCAATGTCTGCGGCGGACTTGACTCCCCCACAGACGGTGAGATAATCGTCAAGGGCAGAAGCAGTAAGGACTTTTCTCAGGGGGATTTCGACAGCTACCGCAACACCTTTGTAGGCTTTATTTTTCAGGAGTATAACATACTGAACGAATTCTCGGTAGAGGATAATATCGCCCTCGCTCTCGAGCTTCAGGGCAAGCCTAAGGACAGGGCGGCTATAGATGCTCTGCTTGAGGAGGTAGACCTGCAGGGCTTCGCAAAACGCAAGCCCAATACTCTCTCAGGCGGTCAGAAGCAGCGTATCGCTATCGCCCGCGCTCTTGTAAAATCACCCGAGATAATTATGGCGGACGAGCCGACAGGCGCGCTCGACTCAAATACAGGAAAGCAGGTTTTTGATACCCTCAAAAAGCTCTCTGAAAAGAAGCTCGTTATAGTCGTTTCGCACGACCGCGATTTTGCCGAGCAGTACGGCGACCGCATAATCGAGCTTAAAGACGGAAAGGTTCTCTCGGACGTTTCAAAAACACAGCTTCAGCAGCAGGCTATCTCAGAGAACGTCAGCTCGGTCGGAGATGTGCTCTGCATAAAACGCGGAAACGAGCTTTCCGACTCCGATTTTGAAAAGATAAAGA
>JAZNTG010000017.1:0-19150 GCA_045591645.1 Acutalibacteraceae bacterium
ATTCTTACGCTCGATAGCCTCAAGCAGCTGATGACCTGTCAGCTTGTCCCAATCAGTAGTAACGATAACCGCTTTTTCATTATGAACTCTAAGCATTTCGACGCACTTTTCAATTCTTTCAGCAGAAGCTGTGCCTGTATGGCTGAGTACAATGGTTGCGGCGTGCTCGACCTGATTTATAAAGAACTCACCGAAGTTCTTCATATACATTTTGCATTTATTAGCATCTACAACAGTAGTAAAGCCGTTAAGCTCTGCGTCAGTTAGCTTTGCATCCTCTACCGCGAGGATAACGTCGGACAGCTTTCCAACTCCCGAGGGCTCGATAATAATCCTTTCGGGAGAAAAATCAGCTATTACCTTTTTTAAAGCCTCGCTGAAATCACCGACAAGACTGCAGCAGATGCAACCCGAATTCATCTCGTTTATCTCGACACCCGCATCCTTTAAAAAGCCTCCATCGATACCTATCTCGCCGAACTCATTTTCAATAAGTACTACCTTTTCGCCCTTATATGCTTCTTCAATTAGTTTTTTTATAAGAGTAGTTTTACCTGCTCCCAAAAAGCCTGAAAAAATATCTATTTTTGTCATTTCTACTGCTCCTTACTAACTACTGCTTCCAATCTGTATATCGGCTGGCCGAGGTCCAAAAATCTCTGCTCATATTCGGTTACGATATTGCCCTCAAAATCGCTTTTGTGTAGGTCGAGGGAAACATTTTTTAACCTGTATCCCACTTCGGTGTAATTCTCTATTGAAAACTCAAAAAAGTGCATATTATCGGTCTTCTGATGTATTTCGGCTCCTTTTTCAAGTATGGCTTTATATATATCTAAAAAGCCTGTCGCTGTAAGTCTGTGCTTTGCGTAACGCACCTTTGGGAACGGGCAGGAGAAGTTCAGATATATCCTCCCAACCGAACTGTCTTTTATGTATTTTCGTAAAAACTCGGCGCCCGTTATCATAAAGCGAACGTTAGAAAGTCCGTTGGCTTTTATCTTCTCGGCGGCGAGTACCGCGACATCGTCGCAGACCTCTATCGCTATATAATTTATATCGGGATTCCTCTTTGCGATCTCTGAAATAAACTGACCCTTTCCGCAACCTATCTCAAGATGTAAGGGATTTGAATTTCCGAAAATGCTTTCAATATCATAATAACACGGCTTGTCTGCCGCGCGCCTGATATCGGGGTCATGCGGCTCTATAGGCAGGAGCAGTTCTTTAACGGCATCAAGACGTTCGGTCAGATGCTTTTTCTTTCTCATTCTCATATATATAGCTCTTTCTTATTTCGTTCCCGTTGAGCCAAAGCCGCCGGTACCTCTGTCGGTATCGTCAAGCTCATCAGCTTCTGTAAAGTTTACGGTAAGATATGGTGTTATTACTATCTGGGCTACCCTCTCACCTGCCGCAATGGTCTGCAGATGCGGCGAATGGTTAAAGATAGAAACCATTATCTCTCCTCGATAGTCTGAATCAATAACGCCGACCTTATTTGCAGGTGCCAGACCTCTCTTTGTTGCAATACCGCTTCGGGCATAAATCAGACCGACATAGCCCTCGGGAATTTGCATAGCGAGTCCCGTATGAACAAGTTTTGTCTCTCCCGGGAGAATGGTCGTCTCCTCTTGTGCCGAATAGAGATCCGCTCCTGCTGCGTGACTCGAGCCGTAGGACGGTATTGTAGCCTTGTCGCTGAGTTTTTTTATTTTTAAATCTATCATTATTAAAAAACTCCTTCAAGATATTAATTTGTTGACTATTGTTTTTCAAAGAACGGAACGACACACAGGTCATTCCCTGCAGACTACTGATAATTGTACCACAATTATACTCCGCTGTCAAAGCCTTCTCCGTTAATATCCGACACATTTGCGATAAAAAAGAAGGCAGAACGGTCAGTATCGAATATCATTCGGCGGATATTCTTTATTTCACCCAGTCTTGCAGCACAGACAAGGATTGTTTTTTCGTTGCCTGTATACCCGCCCTCGGCCCTTACCACCGTAACGCCGCGTTTTGCCTCAGATAGGATAAGGTCTTTTATCTCTTTGCCCTTATCGGTGACTATAAAAAATATTCTGCCGTGGTCTTTTCCGTAAATCAGCATATCGACCATATGGGAGGAAATGAACACTGCAATGACCGAGTAAAGTGCAGTTTCAATATTTGAATAAACTATAGCCGCCGATAGTATTACTGCCGAATCTATTGCGAGAAACAGTCTGCCTACGGGTATTTTTTTATATCTTTTATTGATCAGTTTTACTGCAATATCGACACCGCCTGTGGTAGAGCCTCGAGCCATCACAAGACCAAGACCTACGCCGAGCAGTATGCCTCCGAACACCGAGGATATAACCATGTCAAGCGAAAAAGGAATATATATTGATTCGAAAAGATCAAGATACAACGAAGTCAGAAAAACCGAAACCGCGGTCTTGATAATAAATCCGCCGCCGAAATTCCGAAACCCTAATAATATAAGCGGAATATTAAGCACAAGCACCGAAGCGCCCGTAGGAAGCCCCAATGTATCGTGCAATATTACTGCAACTCCCGTAAGTCCACCAGGAGATACTTTTGCAGGTTCAAGCAGAAAGCAGACCGCAGCAGAATAGACAGCCGTACCGAGCGCTATGACAATATAATCAAAAATGAGGTCCTTGAATTTTGTCTTCAAAACTATCACCAATTATATTATGCCAAAAAAGCGATGTTCAATTAATTGAACATCGCTAAATTCATCCATATTTTATTAAACAGAGCTTCTGCCCTTTCATCTTGACCCGACAGATGAAGATAACCGAAAAGTGTCTCAAGTCCTGTTGCGATATGATAATCACGGATGCTTGAATTTTTGGGGATAGAATGAACGTGAGCGTTTCTGCCCCGTTTAAAAACCGACATCTCTTTCTCTGTCAGCTCCGCCTCAATAACTTCAAAGCCTTTTGCCTGAGCAGAGGCTTTAACAAACTTTACCGACTCTGAATGCAGCTCACCTGCGGGTCGGTTTATTTTGGAGAGTCTAACTCTTACGAGAAGACCGAAATATGCGTCACCTACAAAGGCGAGCGTTCCGGGGCTTAGTGTATTTACATCCATAAGCCTCTCCTATGATACAAAGTCAAATTCGATATCATAGACTACTACGGTATCGCCGTCCTGAACTCCTGCGTTTACGAGTGCTTTTATAATACCCGTCTGCTGCAAAACTCTCTGGAAATACTGAAGCGACTCATAATCCTCCGGATTAACAGTCTCAAGTATTTTAAGAAGCCAAGGTGCGTCCTCGACAAAATACACTCCGTCCTCTTGGTGTACGGTAAAGGTGCGCTTGTCACTTTTCGCAGTGAAGTCCTCTACAGGTACCGGCTCGGGCTCATATATCTTGACCGAGGGCAGCTTCGCAAGCTCTGCCGCGACATAATTTATAAGCTCGTCGGTACCTTCTTTAATGGGTGCCATTATGGGGAAAAATTTATAGCCCTGTCCCTCAAAATAAGCCTTGAGCTCTTCAACACGCTCATCATCGGTAAGGTCGCACTTATTTCCAACTATTATCTGCGGTCGATCTTTGAGTTCCTCGCTGAACACGGCAAGTTCACGGTTGATTGCATTGAAGTCCTCAATAGGGTCTCTGCCCTCGCTGCCTGCGACATCTATAACATGAAGCAGAAGTCGGCAACGCTCAACATGACGCAAAAACTCGTGACCGAGCCCGATACCCTCTCCCGCGCCCTCGATAAGACCCGGAATATCTGCCATAACAAAGGACGAGCCCTCACCCATTCTGACAACACCTAGCACGGGAGTAAGTGTGGTAAAGTGATAGTTTGCGATTTTGGGTTTTGCTTCGCTTACTACCGAAACCAAGGTTGATTTTCCGACATTCGGAAATCCGATAAGTCCTACGTCGGCGAGAAGCTTCAGCTCTAAAACGGCATCAAAAGCCTCGCCGGGTGTACCGCTTTTTGCAAAACGGGGCACCTGACGGGTCGAGGTGGCAAAATGCATATTTCCCCATCCGCCCTTGCCGCCCTTTGCTATAACTGTTGGCTCATCGGTCGAGATATCGGCTATAAGTCTGCCTGTTTCGGCATCCTTTACAAGTGTTCCTCTGGGGACCGAAATAACAAGGTCGTCGGCGCTTTTTCCCGTACAGCGGGAAGCCCCACCGTTAGCGCCGTTTTCTGCCGCATATTTTCTTTTATATCTGAAATCGGCAAGAGTTGAAAGATTATCGTCTACCTTAAAGACGATGTCACCGCCTCTGCCGCCGTCGCCGCCGTCGGGACCGCCTGCTGCGACATATTTTTCTCTGTGGAAGGAAACGGCTCCGTTGCCGCCGTCGCCCGCTTTCAGATGAATTTTTGCTATATCTACGAACATTAATTATCCTCCAATGATGAATAAAAAAGTCCGACGGTATCGCCGGACTTTTACATCATAACTTTACTGCTCAACAGCGTAGATGCTGACCTGCTTGCGGTCGCGACCTACACGTTCAAACTTTACCTTTCCGTCGATAAGTGCGAAAAGCGTATCATCGGAGCCACGTCCTACGTTGTTGCCCGGATGAATATGAGTTCCTCTCTGGCGAACGAGGATGTTTCCGGCAAGAACGAACTGTCCGTCAGCACGCTTTACGCCAAGACGCTTAGCCTCACTGTCACGGCCGTTCTTTGTAGAACCCATTCCCTTTTTATGAGCGAATAACTGAATGTTAATCTTTAACATGATTGCACCTCCAAGTAAACTTTAATGCAGTCCTCATACTGCTCTTCCAACTGCTGCATATGGATCTTAAATCCTTCAAGTAATGCGAGCGTTTTTTCGGACGGATCTTTGACTTTTAAGATCATTTTTCCGTCATTTACCGAAACCTCTGCACTATCGCAGATAACGTCGGTAATGGTATTGACCGTCATATATGCGGCGGATGAGACCGCGGCACAAGTAAGCCTTCCCTGCTCGTCACCCTCGTCAGCAGTACAATGTCCCGTCATAGTAAAACCGTGGGACAAAAATCTGACAACAGTCATAATTATACGATCTCGGTGATCTGTACCTTGGTGTAGGGCTGTCTGTGACCCATTTTACGAGAGCTACCCTTCTTGGGCTTGTAGGTGAAGACGGTGATCTTCTTGCCCTTACCGTTCTTAACAACGGTTCCCTTAACAGCGGCATCCTTTACATAGGGCTTGCCGAGTTTCAGAGCAGCGGTCTTCTTGACAGCGATAACCTTGTCAAAAACAACCTCAGCGTTTTCTTCAGCGTCGAGCTTCTCAACATAGATGAAGTCGCCTTCTTCTACACGGTACTGCTTTCCGCCTGTCTCGATAATTGCGTACATTATTTTGGCACCTGCCTTAATTCAAGTCTCGCTACGGTGAGGCGTGCGCCAAATTTCTGCGCAACTTTAAAAAGCCCCCAATAAGCGGCTCTATCATTTTAACACTAGTTGAGTGTAATGTCAAGCACTTTTTTAAAACAATATATTTACTGATAGAGGTGTGTCGACCACCCCTACTGAATACTAACTACTACAAAAATTCCCGACAGCTATGTCGGGAATTTTTATATTAATTATTCAGCAGTTTCTTCGACTGCAACAGACTCGTCTACAGTAACGGTCTCTTCGCTGGCGGTAGCTACAACAGCATCCTCAACATCGGCAGCAGCTTCCTCTTTAGAAGCTTCAGGCTCAAGAAGCTCTCTAATAGAAAGGCTTACTCTCTTCTTCTCAAGATCAACAGCGGTGATCTTAGCTTCTACCTCTTGACCGACGGTCAGCTCGTCCTGTGGCTTTGCAACGTGCTTATTAGCGATCTGAGAAATGTGGATAAGTCCGTCAATTCCGGGGATCACTCTTGCAAATGCGCCGTATGTAGTCATGCTAACGATAGTTGCCTTTACTACATCGCCAACGCTATAATTGTTCTGGAAGATGGTCCAAGGGTTGTCCTCTGCCTTCTTATAGCCGAGGGAGATCTTCTTTTTCTCCTTATCAACATCCTTAACATAAACCTCAACGGTATCGCCAACGAGCACTACCTCTGACGGGTTCTTGATTCTCTGCCAAGAGAGCTCGGATACGTGGATCATACCATCTGCTCCGCCGAGATTTACGAATGCACCGTAGCTGGTGAGAGATTTAACAACGCCGGTGAACTTATCTCCGACTGCGATCTCCTCCCAGAACTTTGCGCTTTCGGCCTTTCTCTGCTCACGGAGTACCGAGCGGATAGAGCCGACAGCTCTTCTTCTGCGTCCGATCTCAATAATTCTGAAGGAAACTTCCTTACCCTTGAGATCTTCTAAGGATTCTTCTCTTGAAAGTGTTGCCTGAGATGCGGGGATGAAGACCTTTATACCGTTAGTGATAGCGATGACTCCGCCCTTAATTACCTCGGATACATATCCGTCAAGGACTTCTCTGGAGTCTTTAGCACTTACGATTTTATCCCAACCGGCAATAGCTTCGAAGCGGCGCTTTGAAAGCATAGCGGTTCCCTCTTGGTCGTTTGTACGCATAATGATGAGATCAAGTACATCTCCAACCTTTACTTCCTCCATCATATTTGCGTTGCGATCAAACGAATATTCTTCAGCGCTTACATAGCCCGCAAGACCTCTTCCGATATCTACCTGAATCTCGGATTCGCTTACTGCAAGGACTACGCCCTGTACCTTCTGGTCAGAGTTAAGGCTGTTAATGGACGCCTCAAATGCTTCTTCGTCTGTCATTTCTTCAAAACTTTTTTGAACAGGTTCTGTTACCTCGGTCTGTTCTTCTACCGGCTGTAAAATTTCCGACATGGTTTTAATAACCTCCTTAATAATTGCCGCAGGGGTCGATGCTCCTGCAACTACACCGACATTGGCCGCACCGTCAAACCATTCGTTCTTTATTTCGTCTGCGGTTTCTATCTGATAGGTCTTCGGGCAGTGATCCCAACAAACGTCATAAAGCTTTCTCGTATTTGATGAGTGCCGTCCTCCGACCACGATCATAACGTCGTTTTCACGTGACAAATGCGCGGCTTCGGACTGCCTTTTTGATGTAGCATTACATATTGTATCAAAAACATTTGAATTTGTACACACTTTTTTTAATTTTTTTTCGCAGTTTTTCCAAATTTCTTTGTTAAATGTGGTCTGAGATACAACGCAAAGGCTTTTTTGGGCAAATTCGGGGTGGTTTTCGAGCAGCTCGTTTAAAGAGTCTTCATCCGAAAAAACGTAAATTTCCCCTTCCCCGTGACCTACTATGCCTTTTACTTCACTATGTCCTGCATCACCTGCTATGAGTATCGGCTGGCCGCTTTGGGACGCTTCGTTCACTATCTTGTGTATCTTCGTGACAAAGGGACAGGTTGCGTCCACCGTTTCGATTCCCAGTTCTTCAGCTTTATCTGTAACGTTTTTCGGAACTCCATGAGAGCGTATAACGAGAGTTTCTCCCACTTCGCACTCCCCGACGCTTTCTACCACGCGCACGCCCTTTTCTTCAAGCTCTGAGACCAGTTGCGGATTATGGATTATCGGGCCTAAGGTACACACCTTTTTTCCCTGTTCGAGCAGTTCATAAACGGTATTTACCGCGCGGTTCACACCAAAGCAGAAGCCTGCTGTTTCGGCAAGTTTAATATTCATGCTTCATCTCCCACAGTTTCGTTATCTCATCGGTAACGCGGTTTGCTATATTCTTTAAATTTGCGCGGTCGGTCACGTTTTCATCAATAAGCTCTGAGTATGGAATAATATTTCCGCAACGAACCGTAGTCTTTTTGAAGATGCTGAACTTTCCGTCACGGTAGATGGAAACAGGCAGGATATCCGCCCTAGTGTGCATAGCAATATACGCTATACCCGATTTTGCCTTTCGTGGGGCACCTGTTTTATGGCGAGTACCTTCAGGGAATATTCCGAGAATGTGTCCGCGTTCAATAATGTTTTCGGCGTGCTCTATAGCAGACACATCTCCACTACCTCTGTCAACTGCAAATGCTCCCGCGCCCGCGGCGATATTCTTTACTATCGGAACCTTGAATATTTCGGCCTTTGCCATATAGTATATCTGTCTTTTCATTTTGACAGATATAAAGCAAGGGTCGCTCATTGAGGTATGGTTGGCGCAAAGGATATATCCACCCTTTTTCTCCACCTCTTCAAAACCAACAAACTTTACGGGTAGCATCCATTTGAATATGGGATATATGACCCCTCTGACTAATCTGTAAACAGGCTTCATTACTTCGCTGTCCCTTCCTTGACTATTTTTAGAAGAAGCTCAAGCGATCCATCAAGATCTAGCAGAGTCGTATCCGCAAGCACAGCATCCTCCGCCTGTTTTAAGGGGGCTATCGCTCTGTGTGAGTCATTATAGTCTCTCTGCTTCATATCGGCGAGCACCTCATCAAAGGAGACCTTTTCGCCTTTCTCTGTGAGCTCTAAAAGGCGGCGTTTAGCCCTTTCTTCTACGTCAGCTGTCAGGAATATTTTTACATCGGCATCGGGTAAAACTACCGTACCGATATCTCTGCCGTCCATAACGACATTATTGTTTCTTGCGAGTTGCCTCTGCATATCAAGAAGATAAGCCCTGACTTCAGGTTTAGCAGAAACTGCCGACGCCATCATTGAAGCCTCAGGTGTACGGATAAGATCTGACACATCCGCATCATCAAGGAATACCCTCTGCTCGTCATTTATAAATCTGATATCGACTACGGTTGTTTTGAGAACCTCTGCAATATCTCCCTGAAGCGATGTATCAAAACCAAGACGGGAGAATTTGAGTCCTACGGCTCTGTAGAGAGCGCCCGTATCGACATATATGTAGCCGAGATTTGAAGCAAGTTTACGTGACAGTGAGCTTTTTCCTGCGCCTGCAGGACCATCGATTGCTATGTTTATCATAATAATTCTCCTCTAAACCGATATTCCGGCAAGGTAGCCGGTTGAAAACGCAATTTGTAAATTGAAACCGCCTGTAAGCGCATCGAGATCCATTATTTCACCTGCGAAATACAGTCCCTCTATTAGTTTTGACTGCATTGTAGCAGGATCAATCTCTTTTAAATTTATGCCGCCTGCGGTGATTATGCCCTCTTCAATAGGACGAAGCCTTAGAACGGTCATTTTTAAATTTTTGATTTCCTCTACAAGTCGCGCTCTTTCAGCCTTCGTGATGCTGTTCACCTTTTTTCTCGGGTCTATTCCCGAATTCTGTACGACGACTGATATAAGCCTTTTGGGTAGCAGGGCATCGAGAGAATTTATAAAATCCCGATTCGGCTCTGCCGCGAAATCGCGAAGGAGTCTTTTATCAAGCGCTTCCTTGTCAAGCGCAGGCTTTAGGTCTATGACCGCTTTATAATTAGCGGTTTCGCAGTCATCCATATAGGACGATGCTGTAAGTACCAGCGGTCCAGTTATTCCGAAATCAGTAAACATCATCTCGCCAAGGTCGGAATAAACAGGCTTTTTCATACCCTCTTTATGCACTGTGAGGGTGACATTTTTAAGAGATAATCCGCAAAGGCGGGTGCAGAAATTTTCACTGATCATTATCGGTACAAGGGCGGGGCGAAGAGCGGTCACCGTATGTCCTGCTTTTTCTGCCATTTTGTAGCCGTCGCCGTCTGATCCTGTGACGGGATAGCTCTTGCCGCCCGTCGCAAGTATGACGCTATCGAAAGTTAATTTGTCACCTTTTTCGGTGAGTACCCCTAAGACCTTTCCGTTTCCGGTCAGTATATCGGCTATACGCTCGTTCTCTATTTTTGCGCCTGCTTTTCTTGCAGCCGAAACCAGCGCATCGACGATATCTACCGCCTTGTCCGAAACGGGGAAAACCCTGTTTCCGCGCTCAGTTTTGAGAGGCACTCTTCTTTCCTCAAAGAAGTTCATAGTATCCTCGGATGAAAAAGCATTATACGCCGAATATAAAAACCTTTTACCGCGCACGACATTATTTAAAAATGTATCTCTGTCGCAATTATTTGTAACATTGCAACGGCCCTTACCCGTTATCATAACCTTTCGGGCGGGGCGGGAATTTCGCTCAAACACTGTAACATCATTACCGTTTGTTGCTGCGGCATAGGCTGCCATCAGCCCTGCGGCGCCGCCGCCGATGACCGCGATTTTAAAAGGCATACTTTACTCCTATTTTTTATTAAATATCCTCGAGATCGATTTGTGAAATCTTGTAAGATATACAGCCGCCACTCTTGAAACGGCAAGGTCGTATATCGTAAATATGATGTTTGCGGCGGCTAAAAGTATTAGCCTCGTATACTTTCCAAACTCGCCAATATCTCCGACATCAATTCCTAAAACGGTCGA
Source organism: Acutalibacteraceae bacterium (assembly GCA_045591645.1). GTDB lineage: Bacteria > Bacillota > Clostridia > Oscillospirales > Acutalibacteraceae > SFWF01. Next base: position 10,363 of record JAZNTG010000017.1, read on the forward strand.
AAATACGCCGTATGAGAGTATAAGAGCGATATTAAGTACCGCAAATTTAAGTATATATTCAAGCACCCTTTTGCACTTGTTTTCGAGCACCGCTTTCAGTATCGGGTAATAGCCAAAAAATGCTATATACAAAAGCTTGGCCTCGCCGTCACCCGGAAGTATAGCTACAAGCAGAGCTGACACGATATATGACGCAAAGCCCCATTTTTTATCCACTTCAATGACCGACACCATTATAAAGAGTCCTGCAACTGCAGGTATAGTATAGGTCAGATATGGAAACAGCGAGGTCAGCATAAAAGCTGTGCTCAGCGCCGACATCATAGCGCAAAGTGTAATTTTTCCTGTTTGTTTCATATCAGCAACAACGAATTAGATCTCCGCCCAGACATTCACAACAGCAGTCTGCACAAATAAGTCCCTGACAAACATCACAACCCGTACATGATCCACCCATGTTTCCGCCGGTTCTGTAAGGTCCGTTAAAGCCGCCTGCGCCCTGACGCTGCATATTGGCAAGCGCCTGACGGTACTCGGGATTATTGGGTTCCAGCCGGACAGCGGTAGAAAAGCTTGAATATGCGTCGTTAAACCAGCCGCGCTTATAAAGCACCGAGCCATTTAGAAAATACCACTCAGCATCCCTTCGGTCAAAGGGTACGCCGTCGAGCAGCATCTGCGCATCGTCAAGACGGTTTTGCATAATAAGCTCGCGGATATCAGAAAATTTAGAATTAGGATTTGAATAGCTTCCGCCTTTAGACTTTTTGCCCTTACGGGTATTCATAATGGCGTCGTAAGCCTCGTTAATCTCCTTCATCTTTTCGCCCGCGAGATCTGCTAAGGGATTGTCCGCATAGCTGTCGGGATGGTATTTGCGCGCGAGCGCTCTGTAAGCGTTTTTTATCTCCTCGTCGGTGGCATTTTTGGATACGCCGAGTATCTCATAAGGGTCTTTCATACTTTTAACTCCTTTTTTAATGTATCTTCTAATCCAAGATAGATTATATTATCCAAAATATTTTTGAACTTTTTGATATCCAGAAGCTCCATAGCTTTTGCCACTTCTGCGGCGCAGATATAGAGCTGAGGCACTATCATATTTTTAAGATAATCTTTATCCTCTGCGTAGGATTTAAGAGGATTATAGCTGTCCTTTTTTATATCCTCCAGAAGGTCGCAGGCAGCATCTAAAAGATAAATATATCTTCCCATACAGTATCCCATTCGGGAAAGAACTCGCTTTTCCATATCATCGTCTGAGCATATCTCAAATACCGCCGAAAGCGCTTTGGCCGTTGGATCAGCCGCCGCATCCGCGCTCTGACAATTTTCACGTTCAAGTTTTTTCTGTCCCTTTATATATTCGGCAAAAATATATTCAATTTCCGGATACTGCTTTGCGGCTTTTTTATGCGCCGAGGAATACACTCCCTTTACAATGCGGTAGCCTATCCGCTTTATTCCCTTTTCATCGTCGATATTATCGAGCAGTTTATAATAAAGCATTATCATTGCTGCCGCAGCCGGCATACTAAGATCACTTCTGTCGTCAAGATACTGACATTTTTTAAGAGGATTGCAGGTGCACATTTTTTTTGACAGAGTGCATCCATCTTTTTTGAGGGACATATTCAATATGGCAAGAAAGGCAAAATCATAACTGAGGGTCAGCCTTGCAAATGGACCGTAAGCCTTTCCAAGCTCTTTACAAAGCGAGCAATACACCGCTTTATACATTTCGAACTCTTTAATTCTCATCTCGGGCTTGCACGCTCTTATATAGCCAAACATATATGCACCCTCTTTTTACTATTTTAATAAACAAAACACTTTATTGGTTAATAAGTTGTAAATTATTAAAGCACATTCTTTAGGAATTCACCCGTGTAGGAAGCCTCACACTCGGCTATCTGCTCCGGAGTGCCCGTACAGACCACCGTGCCGCCTCTATCGCCGCCCTCGGGCCCGAGGTCGATAATATGGTCGGCACTCTTGATGACATCGAGGTTATGCTCGATAACGAGTATGGTGTTGCCGCCCTCGACAAGTCGGTCGAGCACCTCAAGCAGTCTATGAACATCGGCGGTGTGAAGTCCCGTTGTTGGCTCGTCAAGAATATAGATAGTTTTTCCTGTGCTCTTCTTTGAAAGCTCGGTCGCAAGCTTTACTCTTTGCGCCTCACCGCCCGAAAGGGTGGTAGCAGGCTGTCCGAGCTTGATATAGCCGAGGCCTACATCAAAAAGGGTCTGAAGCTTTTTATGGATTCTCGGAATGGACGAGAAGAAGTTCATTCCCTCTTCGACCGTCATTTCAAGCACATCATAGATGCTTTTATCCTTATATTTAACGCTTAGCGTCTCACGGTTATAACGCGTGCCTCCGCAGACCTCACAAGGCACGTAAATATCGGGCAAAAAGTGCATAGCTATCTTTATTATTCCGTCACCCTCACAAGACTCACAGCGACCTCCCTTTACGTTAAAAGAAAATCTTCCCGCCGAATAGCCTTTGGCTTTTGCATCCTTGGTCTGCGCGAAAAGCTCACGTATATCGCCGAATACACCCGTATAGGTCGCAGGGTTCGAACGCGGTGTTCTGCCGATAGGTGCTTGGCTTATATCTATGACCTTGTCGAGATACTCTGTACCCTCTATCGCCTTAAACTTACCGGGTACGGTTTTTGCACCGTTCAGCTTTGCGGCAAGATATTTGTAGATAATATCGTTAACAAGCGAGGATTTGCCAGAGCCTGAAACACCCGTGACCGCTACAAACTTACCAAGTGGCACCTTAACATTTATTGATTTGAGGTTATTTTCAGCCGCTCCCTTGACAGTTAGATAATTTCCGTTTCCGCTTCGTCTTTCGCTCGGTACGAGTATTTTCTTTCTGCCTGTAAGATAGTCCGAGGTTATCGAGCTTTTACAATCTTTCAGCTCGTCCACAGTGCCCGAAAATACGATTTCGCCGCCGTGAATGCCCGCGCCCGGACCGACATCAACAACATAGTCGGCAGAGCGGATAGTATCCTCATCGTGTTCAACTACTATAAGGGTGTTTCCGAGGTCGCGAAGTCTCTGTAATGTTTTTAAAAGGCGTTCGTTATCGCGCTGATGAAGTCCGATGCTCGGCTCATCAAGTATATAGAGCACGCCCATAAGGGATGAGCCTATCTGAGTGGCTAAGCGGATACGCTGACTCTCACCGCCCGAAAGGGTTCCTGAAGAGCGTGAGAGTGAAAGATAATCAAGTCCGACACTCTTTAAAAAGCTCAGTCTTTCTCTTACTTCCTTTAAGATGGGCGCCGCTATCTGCGCCTGTCTTATGTCAAAATCTATTGTATCAACGAATTCAAGAATATCGTTTACGCTCATTGAGCAAAACTCGTCAATATTTTTGCCGCCTACCGTGACTGCCAGACTTTCAGGCTTGAGTCTCGCACCCCTACAGTCGGGGCAGTCGCACTCGTTCATATAAGCCTCTATCTCGTTTCTCGTCCAATCGGATTTGGTTTCCTTATAGCGCCTTTCAAGATTATTTATAACACCCTCAAAGTCACTCAAATAGGTGCCGCCGCCCCAATTAGTATCGCGGTGGAATTTGAGCTTCATACCGCCCGTGCCGTAAAGGATGACATCCTTTGCTTGGTCGGGTATATCCTTGAAGGGCGTGTTTATATCAAATTCGAAATGGTCGGCAATACCCTTATAATACATCGTAGCGATGGTGCCCATATCGGGATTATGCCAGGAGTTGACCCCCCAACCCGATGCCTTGATAGCGCCGTCAAGAAGAGATTTATTCTCATCGTGGATGATGAGACGCTTATCTATCTTCATAAACATTCCGAGCCCTGCACAGGTCGGGCAAGCACCGAAAGGAGAGTTGAAGGAAAACATTGTCGGGGTCATTTCGGGCAGGCTTATGTTGTGCTCGTCGCAGGCATAGTTCTGCGAGAAATAGAGCTCCTTATCCCCTATTACGTCGACGGCGACAACACCCCCCGAGAGCCCTGCCACAGTTTCAATACTGTCGGTAAGGCGGCTTTTAATCTCATCCTTTATTACAAGTCGGTCAACTATGACTTCTATAATATGCTTTTTATTTTTTTCAAGTTTAATCTCTTCGGAAAGATCATAAACGTTTCCGTCTATTCGCACACGTGAATAGCCCGACTTTCTGATAGATTCGAGTTCCTTTGTATGCTCACCCTTGCGATTTTTGACTACGGGTGCGAGTATCTGTATCTTTGAGCCCGCGGGCAGCTCCATAACGCGGTCGACTATCTGATCGGTAGACTGTTGGCTTATCTCCTTGCCGCAGACGGGACAGTGCGGCACGCCTACTCTTGCGTATAAAAGACGGAGATAATCGTATATTTCAGTTACCGTTCCGACAGTTGAGCGAGGATTCTTAGATGTGGTTTTCTGATCTATTGATATTGCAGGAGAAAGACCCTCGATAGTGTCAACATTCGGCTTTTCCATTAGGCCCAGAAATTGACGCGCATAAGACGAGAGTGACTCCATATATCTGCGCTGACCCTCAGCGTAGATAGTATCAAAAGCAAGGGACGACTTACCCGATCCCGACAGTCCTGTAAATACTGTCAGCTTATCTCTCGGTATCTCGACCGTAACGTCTTTTAAATTGTGTTCTTTTGCGCCTTTTACAATAAGCTTGTCCTGTGCCACAGTCCGCCTCCGCCAATAAAAATATCTATTCAGTTTATTTTACCACAAAATTTTTATAATAGCAAAGAAAAAAAGAGCCAAATTTCCACAATTTGGCTCTTGATGTTATTTTCCTCCGCGAAGCTTGTTTATACGGTCGCGGAGTGCCGCTGCGTGCTCAAACTCAAGCAGCTTTGCCGCCTGCTTCATATCTCTTGTAAGCCTTGTGATAAGCTCTTCGCGTTCGGCGCGGCTCATCTGCTTTATGGGTTTTTCCCTGTCGTCGGGCTTTGCCGACATTTCGATTATCTCGCGAACATCCTTAACAATAGTCTTAGGCGTTATGCCGTTTGCCTCGTTATACGCCTTTTGTATTGCGCGGCGGCGCTCGGTCTCGGTTATCGCGCGCTCCATAGAGGGCGTCACGCTGTCGGCGTACATTATAACCTCGCCGTTAGCATTACGGGCAGCTCGACCGATAGTCTGTATAAGCGATGTTTCGCTTCGAAGAAAGCCCTCTTTATCGGCGTCAAGTATTGCAACAAGCGATACCTCGGGAATATCGAGACCCTCACGGAGAAGGTTTATTCCGATGAGGACATCAAACTCACCAAGACGAAGGTCGCGGATTATCTCCATACGCTCAATTGTATCTATATCGTGGTGCATATATCTGACCTTAATACTCAGGTTTTCAAGATATTCGGTTAGATCCTCTGCCATTTTTTTCGTAAGCGTTGTAACAAGGACTCTCTCGCCCTTTTCGGCTCTTGTATTTATCTCGGAAACAAGGTCATCGATCTGCCCTTCGGTAGGTTTAACAGTAACAAGAGGGTCTAAAAGTCCCGTCGGTCTTATTACCTGCTCGGCTATCTGCACGCTCTTATCACGTTCAAGCTCGCCTGGGGTTGCAGACACGAAAACCACCTGATTTATATGGTCATAGAATTCGCTGAAATTAAGCGGTCGGTTATCAAAGGCAGAGGGCAGACGGAAGCCGTATTCGACAAGGTTTTCCTTTCTTGCTCGGTCTCCGCCGAACATTCCCCTTACCTGCGGCAGAGTTACGTGCGATTCGTCAACAAAGAGGACAAAATCTTCGGGGAAATAATCAAGAAGTGTATACGGAATACTGCCCGCAGGTCGACGGGAAAGCACACGAGAATAGTTTTCCACACCCTTACAGGTGCCGATCTCACGAAGCATTTCAACGTCATATTCGGTTCTTTGACGGATACGCTGCGCTTCAATCAGCTTTTCGTTTTCGTTGAAAAACTTGACCCTGTCTTCCATCTCGTTTTCGATGTCCTTTAAAGCATCGTTCATCTTATCAGCAGGCACTATATAATGCGACGCAGGATAGATAGCCGCATGCTGCATAATGCTTTTAATCTCACCCGTCAGGGTGTTTATCTCACAGATACGTTCTATCTCGTCACCGAAGAAATCAACACGTATAGCGTTTTCGTGAGAATACGCGGGATATATCTCAACAACATCGCCGCGGACTCTGAACTTATTTCGGGTGAAGTTTACGTCATTTCTTTCATACTGAAGATCAACAAGCTTTTTAATGAGCCAGTCTCTTCCCTTTTCTGCCCCTACTCTGAGTGAAATTACCATATTTCGGTAATCTATCGGGTTACCGAGAGAATAGATGCAGGAAACAGACGCTACGATTATAACGTCCCGCCGCTCGGATAAAGCGCAGGTGGCCGAATGGCGCAGTTTATCTATCTCATCATTTATTGCCGAGTCCTTTTCGATATAGGTATCAGAGCCTGGGATATAAGCCTCGGGCTGATAGTAGTCATAATAGGACACAAAATATTCCACCGCATTCTCGGGGAAGAATTCGCGAAACTCTGAGCAAAGTTGTGCGGCGAGGGTTTTATTGTGAGCGAGAACAAGCGTTGGACGGTTGACTTTTGCGATAATATTCGCCATTGTAAAGGTTTTACCCGAACCGGTAACACCGAGCAGGGTCTGCTCTTTATCTCCACGGTTTAATCCCTCTACAAGCTTTTCAATTGCCTCGGGCTGATCCCCCGTAGGCTTATACTTTGAATGAAGAATAAATTTATCCACTACAACTCACCTCACCTAAATATAGTTTCGCTATACTATTATAATAACAAACAGATATTTTAAAGTCAACTTAGACTAACAATTTCTTGCATTTTATTCATTTATATGATATCCTCAATTTATAAATTTAGGAGGTTTTAAAATGGATATTTTAAAGAAATATTTCCCCTATTCTTTTACTGAAAAGAAGGATGTTGCCGCTCTTGTTATTATGGCTATAATCCACATCGTTGTTGGCGCCGTTATCGGTGTTGTTATCGGTCTTCTCGGTTTAATTCCGATACTCGGTATTATTGTCGGCTTGGTCGGCGGACTTGTTGACCTTTATATTTTTATCGGTCTTGTCCTTCTCTTCCTTGATTATTTCAAGATCTTAAAGTAATAAGGACACATAACAAAGCCCTTCGGTTTCAACCGAAGGGCTTATTTTTTACGGTTTTTTATATTCTCCGCTGAGTGCTTTTTCCAAATTAAAAACCTGGGTAGACGTTTCTTCATCAGAATTCCAATACCACACTAAAAGCTGAGTTCCGTCTTTTGAAAAGGCTACATCCAATATAGGTTCTATAAAATCAGCAAGTCCTTTTTCAAAATCATCAATCACAGCAATCGCCTCATCCGAAAACATCTTATAAAGAGAAACTCCTTTGGGGTGCGATGTGCAGACTATATCTCCATAGCTTTCAACAAGTCCACAATAAGGCGTCGATAACTTTTCTGATTCATAATCGTAAAACCCTGTCCATCGAGATAGCGAGCCTGTTCCAGTCTGCACCATTATGCTGAATAGATTTTCATCTATACGCTTAATATGCGGTACATCCATCGCGGTATCTTCTTCGACAAAAACACTTCCGTCTTTCTTGTAAAGTTCAAAGCTTAAGATATATCTATCATCTTCTTTTACTTTATAAAAGTTCTTATCCTCTTCTTCAAATTGCTTTACTTTCGCTTGTATCTTTTGAAATGTACCTTTTTGTGCCTGAAAATAGGTATAATCAGCAATTCCGTATTCTATTTTATCATCCTCAAACACCCTGAACCAATATCTTTCACTTTTTTCACGGTCATCAAAGAGAAGACTTATGCTTGCTTTGTTCGAAAATTGATTGACCGATTGTATCTCTGTAAAATCTTCAACATTCAACAGTTTAAACAGTTCAGTTGCCCTGTTATTATATAAGTCCGAAAACATCAACCATTCATTTTCGAGAATACTGTCGGTGGCATAAGCGACTACATCTAAAGCGTAATATTTGTCAGAAACAGATATTTCTACCGAAGATTGTGTTGGCTTAGAAGAATTCTGATCCCCTGTGCAGTGAATGTCTTTATCGTTACAGGCTGACAGCGTTAAAAGTAAAACTGCGACCACTAAAACCCACACTATTCTGCGCATAAAAATTCCCCTTCCGTATGTTTTCTAACTACATAATAACATACCGAAGGGGCTTACAACAGTTACAAATATTTACACTTCTGCTATAACGTCTACTTCAACAAGGACGTTTTTGGGGAGGGTTTTTACTGCTACGCAGGAGCGTGCGGGTTTAGATGTAAAATACTTGCCGTAGACCTCGTTAAATTTTGCAAAGTTATCCATATCAGAGAGGAAGCAGACGGTTTTAACCGCTTTGTCGAGGGAGCTTCCTGCGGCTTCGAGGACGGCAGAGAGATTTTTGCAGACCTGCTCGGTCTGTGCCTCGATAGTTTCAGCCTCAACAGCGCCGCTTGTGGGGTTTATTGCAATCTGACCCGAGGTGAAAACAAGGTTTCCGACCACTACCGCCTGAGAGTAAGGACCGATGGCAGCGGGTGCGTTTTTTGTATATACTTTTTCACTCATAACAATTCTCCTATACTAACTTGAAGCCGCCTGCTGAAAGCGCTTCGGTTATCTCTTTGATGTGATCAAAGTTTCTCGTTTCAAGAACTATTCTAAGGAAGCATCCGTTAATATCGGAGCCCTCGCCCGCTCTCTCGTGGTGGACTGAAATAACATTTCCGCCCTTGGATGCAATAAT
>JAZNTG010000018.1:0-8800 GCA_045591645.1 Acutalibacteraceae bacterium
TTTTTGCGTGGAAGTGGGACAAACTGTGGTCAAACTCAAATTCCACACTTTTTTGAGTTTTCTTATAACCCCGAAAGTCCGCATAAACAAAGGCTTTTCGGGTCTTACGTAGAATCTCGGCTATAACTGCCCGACACGCTCCCAAAACTAGCGCCCTACCAACTGGGCGACACCTCGATTTATTCAATTTTTAATGTCTGTGGGATACTATGCGGTCGTTGCCACTTGTTGCGGTTTTTTCGGAAATCCCACAATCCGAAAATCCGCAGTGTTAAAGGGATATTTGAAGTTTTAGGAAAAGTCCTGAATGTCGTCGGTCGTGCTCCAAAATGTCGCGCGCTACCAACTACGCTACATCTCGATTACAAATTGTGACTTTGTTATTATATTCTAAAAAGCCTGAGTTGTCAAACATTATGTTTGGAAAATTTGTATTTGGTTGGGATAATGTGTATAATAATAAAAAATGAAGCGGAGTTTTGCTAATGTCGGTTTTTGAGAGGATATACAATGTGGTCAAAAATATTCCCGAGGGGCGCGTTGCTACCTACGGACAGGTTGCTGTGCTGGCGGGCAACCCGCGGTGGGCACGAGTTGTGGGCTATGCGCTTCACAATAACCCACAACCGGGCACGATACCCTGTCACCGCGTTGTGAACAGAGAGGGGAGAGTTGCCGATTCGTTCGCATTCGGCGGCGGTCAGACTCAAAGGGAGCTTCTTGAAAAAGAAGGCATAATTTTTGAGGCTGACGGTCATATAGATCTTAGAAAATTCGGTATGTTTTAATCGTCAAATTCGTCTTTTTTCATAGGCTTATATCTAACCTTGCGACGCTTTTTCTTGTTCAGATTGAGCCATATTGTGAGTGAGATAAAGCCTACAGCTGCTACGGCGATCAAAACATAAACGATTTTCATAACTGTAGAAGTAAACACGGTTGTTGCGACATTTTTTGCATCTCTTGCAAAGGTACGGAGTTTACTTGCTTCGACATCTGTAGCCGCAACGAGATCTATCGTACCGATCTTTTCTTCGGCATAGTATATGTCTGCCGAGCCGAGAATATCGCCCTTTTTAATAGGGGCATCTATCTCTTCATAATACGGTTTGGAATCAATAACTATCGTAGAGGTGTCGGCATCAACGGGAAGCAGAGCCTCAAGACCGCCTTTCAGCGTCAGTTGAACGAAATCAACATCCTTTGCAAGATTGACCTTGATCTCATCGACGGGAGTGGTGGTTTCGAGCACCGTCTTATATTCGAAATTCTTGAAAGCCCATCGGTACATATTTGCTGAGTCGATAAAATCATTTCTGGCACCGTTTATAGTCTCTGCGTTCAGTATGATAGCCATATAGGTGTAACCTCCGTAGGAGGCCATACTGACGACACATCTGCCAGCCTCGTCGGTAAAACCCGTCTTTCCGCAAACGGTATACTGATAATACACATTCGAATTAGGGTTCATCATCATATTAGTATTTGCGATGACTCTTGATGCATGCACATCGGTGGCTTCCATAGTATAGGTGGCGTTGGAGGCAGTCTGTTTAATTATATCGATCTCAAAAGCATATTTTGCAAGCTTATATATTTCTTCTGCGGTGGTATAATGCTCATCGTCGTGTAGACCTACAGGATTTACGTAATGAGTGTTGGTGAGCCCCATTTGGGCCGCCTTTGCATTCATCATATCGACAAAATTATCAATAGTGCCGCCGACGTGCTCGGCGATAGCATAGGCTACATCGCCGTGTGATGAAATGAGCAGGGAAGCTAAAGCGTCCTTTGCTTTCATTTTTTCACCGACCTGAAGATTGTAGACCACGGAGCCTGTACCAAGAATACGGTTATTAGCTTCCTTGGAGTAAGTAATATAGGTGTTGTCGAGGTTGGGCATATTTTCCACCATAACGATAGCGGTCATAAGCTTTGTTATGGAGGCGGGATACATTATTTTTGTGGGATTTTTGGAGTACAGAATATCGCCTGTATCCATACTGATGAGCATGGCGGCGTCACAGTGTAACTCGTATCCTGTTATCTGGTATGCATTTGCGGAAAAAGAAAATACAAGCAAAAGCACTAAAATCAGGGCAACAATCTTTTTTTTCATAGCATTCTCCGATAGTTTGTAGTATAATGTTTTTAATAACATCTTTAGTATACATTATTTGGGACAAAAATAAAAGATTAAATTTTTAAAAAAGAGGTCTTTTGTATGGTTTATGTTACAGGGGATATGCATGGTGCCGAAACCCGTCTTTATGATAAAGAATGGCGTAAGCTAAAGGCAGGCGATGTACTCATAGTTTGCGGAGATTTCGGATATATATGGGATGGCGGCAAAAAAGAAGAGGAATATATAAAGTACTTCGGCAGCCGCAAATTTACAGTTGCATTCGTGGACGGCACACACGAAAACTTTAACAAGATAAACAACTGCAGAGAGACCTATTGGAAGGGTGGAATGGTCCACCGAATAAACGGCAGCCTTCTTCACCTTATGCGCGGACAGATATTTAATATTGATGGTAACACCATATTTACGTTTGGCGGAGGAGAATCGGAGGACAAGGATATCCGTGCCGAAAAAGGGCTTTATTGGAGGGAGGAGCTTCCCACTCCTGCAGAAATGGCAAAGGGTGCGGAAATGCTGGACAGCGTCGGCTGCAAGGTTGATTATATAATTACGCATGAGCCACCCAAAAGAGTTAAGAGTGCTATGCTCCTGCGTACGGGAAGAGCAGACCGAGTAAATAAGCTGAATGGCTATTTTGAAGAGATAGGGCAGGGCTGTGAGTTTAAAAAATGGTACTTTGGCTCACTGCATGAGGACCGTGCGGTAACGCCTATTCACACCTGCGTATATAGCCGTATTGTACCGCTTGGCAAATAAGAATTGCAAAAACAGGATTTTTATGGTACAATATTAAAATCATAATTCTGATTTAACGGAGGAAACCCTATGGTAAACACCGAAAGATTATGTATGGGTTGTATGAACGACAACGGAGGCGAAAAGATATGTCCCATATGCGGATACGACTCTTCGCTTGATAATTCTGCGCAGTATCTTTCTGTCGGAACTTGGCTTAACAGCAACCGTTATCTGATTGGAAAGGTAATTGAAGAGAACGGAGACGCTGTTGTCTATATCGGTTGGGATAATGACAATAACACTGTTGTAAATATAACCGAGTATCTGCCTGCGGGACTTTCAAGACGCAGCGCGGACCGTCTGACTGTATCGCCGAGTGACAATGACGCCATTGCATTCAACAAAGGGTTTGATGAATTTGTACAGCTGCATACTCGTCTTTCCAAAATTAAAGCTGTCGGAATTTTACCCGTTGTAGATGTTTTTGAGTCAAACGGCACGGTATATTCCGTGTCATCCACTGTTTCCAGCATATCGCTTAAAGATTTTCTCATCCGCAACGGCGGTACGCTTAAATGGGAGCAAGTAAAGCCTTTATTTATTCCGCTGCTTTCAGCACTTTCAGAGCTTCACGATGTCGGTATTGTTCACAGAGGCATTTCTCCCGATACTATTTTAGTCGGACGCGACGGAAGATTATATCTTACAGGCTTTTCAGTAAAATCTGCAAGAATTGCTAACACCGAGTTTGCTTACAAGCTGGCTTCCGGATACTCAGCCCCCGAGCAGTATGATATTGAGGTCGAATCAGGTGCGGCGTGTGATATTTATGCACTGGGCGCAGTACTGTTTAGATGTATTATCGGAGCTACTCCTCCCGACGCAAAGGATAGACTGGCTAATGATAAGCTGACCATTCCTGCAAATGCTGCACAAAACGTTTCAAAGGGTGCACTAGCTGCAATAGCAAACGCACTCAAGGTTGACCCTGCGACCAGAATAGTTTCTGCAGATCGCTTTAAGAAAATGATAGAGGCTGCTGCAGGCGTCGTTGCTAAACCTGAAACGGCAGAAGAGATGAACCTACAAAAGAAAAAAGGCTCTGACGGAAAAAAATATGCTGTAATATCTTCGCTTATAACCGCGGCAGTTTTTATTGGAATAGCGGTGGCGATCTTCTTCCTCTTTGATCTCGGAAACGTTTCTAACAAGGATAATAACGATGATAACAATGCCACCTCCTCGGTAGTTGAGCCTATTTTCTCTCAGACTAACGTTAAGTTTGACGATAACGGAATTGAAGTTCCTGATTGGATCGGCAAGACATACAGTGAAGCTGTAAAGGAACTGAACGACCAGAACTTGGAGCTGGAGATCGTTATAATCGGTAAGGTTTATTCGGATAGTTATGAAAGAGGCAGTATTGTAGATCAGACTGTAAAAGGCGAAAAGGTCGAGCCTAATTCTGAGATCGGTATTTATATCAGTCTCGGAAAGTCGTCGCTTACTATGCCTGACCTTATAGGTCGTACACGTGACGAAGCGATGCTGATCCTCTATAGAGAGGGCTTCCTTATAGACAACTTTGAGTTCAGAGAAAGAGTCTCAAACGCGCCCTCGGGCGTGGTTATCGGAATGAGCGTAGATCCGGGAGATGTTGTGTCTGTTGATGAGCATATAATTATTGATTATTGCCGTGAGTCAGATGAGACTGATACTCCGAGTGACATTCCAACGAGCTCGGAGGAATCGGGCGGTATCGGTTCAGGAAGCGACCTTCCATTAACCTCAGAATAAAACAGTAAGGGCTGTCTCCAAAGAGACAGCCCTGTGTTTGTTTATTTTTAAAAGATTATTTTACTTTCTTATCAATATAATCAACAATATCACCGATAGTCTGGATATTTTCAACATCCTCATCGGGGATCTCAATGCCAAATTCGTCTTCTATAGACATAAGGAGATCAACAAGATCAAGGCTGTCAGCGCCAAGATCGTCGGCGATTTTAGTTTCTGCCGTCATAGTGTCCTTATCTGCGTCAAGCTGTTCTGCTAAAATTTCGGTAATTTTTTCAAAAGTCATTATAATCTTTCCTCCGTTAAATATAGACATTCGGTTATTATTTATGGTATATTAAAACATACCGAATAAATAATATGTTCTAATTGATGATTTGTCAACTGTTTTGTTGAAATTTGTAAAAGAAAGGGACCAAAAATGAATAAAATTTTTAAGGTTATCGGATATCCTATAGGACATAGTATGTCGCCGTTTATACATAAAGAACTGTTTGCCTTAAAAAATATCGAAGCTGAATATGACAAGCTTGAGATCGCCCCGGAAAACCTTGGCAGAGATTTTGAAGCCGAGCTTAAAAAGCTTGACGGATTTAATATTACTATTCCCTATAAGGTTGCAATAATCGATTTTGTGGACCAAATGGATGAAATTGCCGCTGAATACGGTGCTGTTAACACCATCGCCCGACGTGACGGTAAATATTACGGCTACAATACAGATGCTTACGGATTTTTGAAGGGTCTTGAGTTTTCTAATATCCCGCTTTGCGGAAAGGTTCTCGTTTACGGCTTTGGCGGTGCTGCGAGGACGATTCTTACCGAATGTATAAAAGCAGGCTGTGAGGTTTATGTCGGAACATTACCTGAGCTTTTAGAAAATGCAGCGGCAGTAATATCCGAAATTGAGCAGAAAGCAGGTGGAAGGATAAAACTGCTTTCAAATGAACAGATAACCGAAAAGTTTGATCTTTTAGTAAATGCTACACCGGTCGGAATGTTTCCTAAAGTAGGTGTTTCGCCGTTAACTGCCCAGCAGGTCGACCTTTTCGACTGCGTATATGATATTGTGTATAATCCTCAGGAGACCGAGCTTCTAAAAATAGCTAAGGAAAAAGGAAAGGTGTGCGGTGGTGGGCTGTCTATGCTTGTGTGTCAGGCAGAGCAGGCTCATACTATCTGGTACGGCGCAGAGTTTTCAAGAGAAGAGACCGAGAGGGTAATAGCAAGGTCTGCGAAAGAAATGGAAGAGGTGTTCGGTAAATGAGAAATATAATTCTGTGCGGCTTTATGGGCTCAGGTAAATCTGTCGTCGGAAAAATGCTTGCACAAGGAATGAATATGAAGTTATACGACACCGATGAGCTTATCGTGAAAAAAACAGGCATGGCGATTTCCGATATATTTTCAACATATGGCGAGCCTCATTTTCGTGCGCTTGAGACCGAAACGGTCAAGCAGTTTGCAAACACAAGCGGCGCGGTAATTTCTCTCGGCGGAGGACTTGCCGCAAACAGTATAAATCATCCTTATTTAAAAGAGGCAGGAACGGTGGTCCTTCTCGACTGCGGAATAGATGAGACGCTTCGCAGAATAACGGGTGATAAGTCCCGACCTCTTACCGCGGGCGGCGCTGAGGATATAATAAATCGCTATAATATGAGAAAACCGATATACGAATCGGTAGCGGATATCACGGTGGATAGCTCAAAAACACCTGAAGAAACCTGTAAAATATTGATCACAGCACTTGAAGAATTCAAGTAAATATAGTATAATTAATCGTTAATTATTTTTATAGTCGGTGAAGATATGCAGAAAATCACGGTAAAAGGTGAAAGAGGTTATGACATACTTCTTGAATCAGGAATAATAAAAGAGGCAGGACGCTACATAAAAAACATTTCAAAAGCGACCCGTGCAATAGTTATCTCTGACAGCAATGTATTTCCGATCTACGCAGACGCGGTGCTGGCTTCACTGCGCAGAAACGGCTTTGAAGCATCATCTTTTGTATTCCCCGCAGGTGAAAAGTCAAAGACGGTGAATACGGTTCTGGACATGACAAAAGCGATGAGCGAAGCCGAGCTTACCCGCGCCGATATAGCCGTCGCTCTGGGCGGTGGCGTCACGGGAGATATGGTGGGCTTTGCATCTTCGATATATCTTCGCGGAATAGATTTTGTTCAGATACCGACGACTCTGCTCTCTCAGGTTGATTCATCGGTCGGCGGAAAGACAGGCTGCGATACCGATTTTGGCAAAAACCTGCTCGGTGCGTTCCATAATCCGTCCTTGGTGCTTATTGATACAGATACATTAAAGACTCTGCCTGACCGCTATATGCGTGATGGAATGGGAGAGGTAATAAAGTACGGCTGTATAAAGTCTGAGAGCCTTTTTGACAAGCTTATCTCTTGCGATGATTTTTCATCGATAATGCAGGAGGTAATATATGAATGTGTCGATATCAAGCGTGAGGTGGTTGAAAACGATTTTACCGAAAAGGGAGAGAGAATGCTTCTCAATTTCGGTCACACTCTGGCTCACGCTATCGAAAAACATTATAATTATGAAAAAATTTCTCACGGCGAGGCAGTGGGCATCGGTATGTATGCGATAACTCTCGCTTCCGAAAGAGCAGATCTTACCAAAAAGGGAAGCAGTGAGAAAATAAAGGTGGCTTTAGAAAAGTACGGACTGCCGATAACCTGCGAGGTCAGGGCGACAGAGCTTTGTTCGCTTATGACGAGAGATAAAAAACGCCGCGGCAATTCGCTGAATCTTGTGCTGCTTCAAAGCATCGGCGATTCTTATGTTAAAAGTATCGAAAACGATCGTCTTGAAGCCTTCTTTTCGGAGGTTTAGCCGATGAACATTAAGATAACACCTCATTCGATAAACGGTACGGTGAATATCCCGCCCTCAAAAAGCGCCGCTCACAGAAACCTTATCTGCGCCGCGTTGGCAAAAGAGGAGAGCGTGATCACACCCTACTGTACATCGGTAGATATAAAGGCTACAGTAGGCGCTTTAAATGCGCTCGGTGCCGAGATAAACGAAAACAAAAACGGATACTCTGCTAAAATGGGAAGTGTTCCCGAAAAAGCCGAAATTGATTTTTATGAATCGGGCTCGACAGCAAGATTTTTGCTGCCCATAGCTGCGGCTCTGGGCATAAATGCAACAATGGTCGGCAGGGGCAGACTGCCTGAGCGTCCAATGAAGGTTCTGTGTGACCTTCTCCGTGAGCACGGGGTCACAGTATCGTCGGATAATCTTCCTATAACAATAAGCGGTAAGATGACTTCGGGCGTTTTCAGACTGCCTGGCAATATAAGCTCACAGTATATCAGCGGAATAATGCTTGCGGCACCTTTAATGGAAGGCGAAACTGTAATAAGACTTACAACACCGCTTCAGTCGGTAGGTTATATAAATATGACTATATCTACAATGGCTCGCTTCGGAGTAACTGTAGAGCCTTTTGAAAACGGTTGGGTGATCCCCGCGGGACAAAGCTACAGACCCTGCAATTGTGTGAACGAAGGCGACTGGTCGGCGGCGGCATTCTTTATGTCAGCGGCGGCTGTCGGCGGCGATATAAAGATAAAGGGACTAGACTTTGCATCAACACAGGGAGATATGTCGGCGCTTGATGTCTTTGCCGCTTTCGGCGCAGATATCGCGCTAGAGGACAAGGTTCTTCATATAAAAAAGGGTGACCTCAGAGGGATAACGGTGAATGCCGCCGACATTCCCGATATGGTGCCCGCCATTGCGGCTACTGCCGCTTATGCTTCGGGTGAGACGGTTATTATAAATGCCGAAAGGCTTAGAATTAAGGAAAGTGACCGAATAAAAACAACCGTTGCCGCGCTTCGCGCTCTTGGCGTGGATGCTGTCGAGCGTGATGACGGAATGATAATTCGCGGTGGAAATGTAAAGGGCGGCAATGTAGACGGTGCAAACGACCATAGAATAGTAATGGCTTTCTCGGTCGCGGCGGCTTATGCCGACGGCGAGAGCGTTATTTCCGACTCTGAAGCGTCAGCTAAATCTTACCCCGAGTTTTTTGAAAGCTTTAACAGTTTGGAGGGAATAGCAAATGAGATCTGA
>JAZNTG010000019.1:0-49596 GCA_045591645.1 Acutalibacteraceae bacterium
AGAACGCCGTTTACATCCTGACGCAGCTTCATAACCAGCGCCCACTTTTCCATATCTACGCCCTGTGCGTATGCACCAAGATCGGTGGGCATTTGGTTCAGCAGCACATTCCGGACATCGTCACCTTCGCGGTGGGGCATAGCCTGCCAAATCTCATCGCAGGTAAAGGCGAGGATCGGGGCAAACAGCTTAGCCAGTGTATCTGCGATCAGGAACAGCGCGGTCTGTGCGCTGCGACGGCGCAGACCGTCCTTTTCTTCGCAGTACAGACGATCCTTGATGATGTCCAGGTAGAAGCTGGACAGCTCCACGACACAGAAATCATTGATCGCGTGGGAGACAATGTGGAATTCGTAGTTATGATATGCCTTGCGGACGGTCTTTACCAGCTCGTCGAGCTTTGTAAGTGCCCACTTGTCCAGCTCTTCCATCTCAGCAGGTGACACCAGGTTGTTAGCATCAAAGCCATCCAGGTTACCCAGGAAGTAACGGGCAGTATTACGGAACTTCAGGTAGTTTTGCGCGATCTGCTTGAAGATCTCCTTGGAGCAGCGAACATCAGCGTGGTAATCAGAGGATGCTGCCCACAGACGGACGATATCTGCACCGAAATCTTTGATCAGGTCAGCGGGATCGACACCGTTGCCAAGGCTCTTGTGCATTGCCCGACCCTGACCGTCAACAACCCAGCCGTGGGTAACGACAGTTTTATATGGTGCAACACCTGTAGTTGCAACCGATGTAAGAAGGGACGACTGGAACCAGCCTCTGTACTGGTCGGCACCCTCTAAATAAAGGTCCGCAGGTGTTCCGAGGTAATCTCTGTTTCCGCAAACAGCGGCGTGAGATACACCCGAATCAAACCAAACGTCCATAATATCGGTTTCTTTCTTGAAAGAGGTACAACCGCATTCGCACTTTGCGCCCTCGGGCATAAGCTCGGTGGCACTAAGCTCATGCCAAGCATCAGCTCCCTTTTCTCTGAATATAGCTGCAACCTTTGCTATAGACTCAGGGTTGATATATTCCTTACCGCAGTCTTCACAATAGAACATCGGGATCGGAACGCCCCAGGTGCGCTGACGGGAGATACACCAGTCACTGCGGTCGCGTACCATTCCCGTAATTCTGCCCTCGCCCCATTCGGGCACCCATCTTACCTTGGATATCTCCTCAACCGCCTTATCTGCAAACGCAGAGATAGAGCAGAACCACTGCTCGGTGGCGCGGAAGAGAATGGGCTGTTTACATCTCCAGCAATGAGGATACTGGTGGATTATTTTCTTAAGTGCAAATAGATAGCCGTTTTCATCGAGCCATACGGCGATCTTCTTATTAGCTTCTTCTGTGGGGAGACCCTTAAACATTCCGGCTTCCTCGGTGAGAACACCCTTGGAATCGACAGGAACGACCATTCCGATCTCAGGATATCTGCGGCAGACCTCAAAGTCATCAACACCGTGACCGGGAGCTGTATGAACACAGCCTGTACCGCTCTCTAATGTTACGTGATCTCCTACGATGATGAGAGAATCTCTGTCTATAAAGGGATGACGCGCTACCATATACTCAAGCTCAGCGCCCTTGAACTTTGCTACGGTCTCATAGTCGGTCTTTTCAGCCGCAGCCATAGCACCGTCGGCAAGCTCGCTTGCCATAATATAATACTCGTCACCCGATTTGATTACAGAATACTCATACTCGGGTCCGAGACAGATAGCAAGATTTGCAGGCAGAGTCCAGGTGGTAGTGGTCCAGATAACGAAATAGGTCTTTGCAGGATCGATTCCTGCTCCTGTCAGTATTCCCTTATCGTCCTTTACGGGGAACTTTACATAGATAGAGTAACAGGGATCCTCTGCATACTCGATCTCAGCCTCTGCAAGAGCTGTCTGACAGTCTGCACACCAATATACAGGCTTTAAACCCTTATAGATATAGCCCTTGTTTGCCATTTCGCCGAATACCTCGACCTGCTTTGCAACATATTCAGGCTTTAAAGTAAGATAAGGATTATCCCACTCGCCAAGAACTCCGAGACGCTCAAACTGGCGTCTCTGCTCCTCTGCAAAGTTGACAGCAAAGTCCTTACACATACGGCGGAGCTCCAAAGCGGAAATTCTCTCACCCGACTTCATACCTGCAGCCTTTCGTGCCTTCAGCTCGGTGGGAAGTCCATGAGTATCATAACCCGGTACATATGGAGCCTTGTAGCCTGTCATGTTTTTGTATCTTACTACAAAGTCCTTCAGGGACTTGTTGAGTGCCGTACCTAGGTGGATGATACCGTTTGCATAGGGAGGACCGTCATGAAGAATATAAGAAGGCTTACCCTCATTTTTCTTCATAAGCTCTCCGTAAATATCCTCCTCCTGCCATTTAGCTAAAGCCTCAGGCTCACGGGTAGGAAGTCCCGCTCTCATCGGGAATTCGGTCACAGGTAAATTTAGTGTTTTGTTATAATCGCGCTCTTCCATTAAAAAATCTCCTAATGTGTTTATATGTATATATTTTATTCTTCGTCATTTACAGGCTTAATAACAAAGCCAGCCGACATATCATCCATAACCTCACGAAGGGGAGGTGCTACTTTTATCTCCTCTACTGCCAACGTAAGAGTTTCTTCATTTTCAGTAATCTCAGGCTTCAAAGCTTCCAATTCAGTATTTTGTACTTCTTCGAGCTTTTCCTGACGCTCAATAAACTGACGCAGATCAGGTTCATTATTTATTATTTCCTCAATTCCTATCGCCGCCTGACGGGGATCAACAGGAACCTCCTCAGGAAGTGCCGAAAGCGACTCCAGATGCGACTTGTAAGCTATTTTGATCTCCTTTTTAAATGCCGCAACCTCAGCTTTAAGCTTATCGAAAAGAAGCTGCTCGCGGGCGACAGAGTCCTTGGCAGCCAGTATCATACCCTCGCTCTTTCTTGCTGCATCGCTCAGCATAACCTCCGCTTGGTTTGCCGCCTCGTTCTTCTGCTCGGTGATGACAGCATCTATTTCCTCCAGAGCCTTCTTGGTGCGTTGCTTTATATTCTCAGCCTCGTTATTTGCAGCCTCCACTGTTTCCTCCGCCTTTGCCTTTGCTTCAGCTACAATGGAATCTGCAAGCTTCTGAGCACTGATAAGCACAGTATTGATACTCTGTGCAGAATTTTCGGTTTCCTTTATCTGATTCTCAAGCTGTTCGATTTTTTCCTGCTTTGCCTTTACAAGCTCGGCAAATTTTATGTAGTCGGCATAAACCTTATCGCAAAAATCATCAACTTCATCAGCCTTATAGCCGCCCATAACCTTTGTGAATCTGATGTCCTGAATTTCCTTCGGAATCATAACAACGCCCCCTGTGTTACATATATTTTTTTGCTTTTAATATAATTCTATCCTTACGGGTACGGTCCTCGACCGAATCTATAACAAACTTTCCTTTGCCGCGCACGGTTATCTTATCGCCGTTTCTTACCGCCTTTACGGTTTTTTCCACACAAACGGAGTTGACGGCTACAAGACCGTCTTCAATAAAAGTCGCCGCCTGCCCTCTAGAGCATTTTAAAAGCGCTGCCACAATACAGTCAAGCCGAGTTGACGCTACCGTATCGGTAATTTCCTTCATTGACGATGCCCCTGGCAACGGATACTGAAAACCTTCACTGAGGCTAACGCCGACACTCGCAACCTTTGTAATACCGCTCAGCACACATTTCACAATATCACGTGAGAGAAATGCGATCGCTCTTCCCTCTTCTATGAGTATATCTCCTACAGTTTGCCGTTCAATACCGAGCGCCATTAATGCGCCGAGAAAATCTCTGTGGGTGAGTTTGTCCTGACGGCGATATGAAAATGTTACGGTAGCTATAGGAAAAAATGCATCCTTATCCTCGCACCAATCGGGGAAAATACCAAAATACACCCTTTCGGCACCGTCATAACCGCCGAAAAGCTCTGCGTTGCAACCAAGCTTTGATACAAACTCTGCGGCAATCGCCGCTTCAGAGGCAGTGAGGAAACCCACAAATTTTGGCATTGACGAGGTATCGCAAAGTCTTATTGCGTCACGAATACGCGGGATAATTAGTTCAGTTTCCATTAAAGGAAGTAATTCTCGCTTCCAAAGTCGTCAAGCAGAAGGTCTCCTGAAAAATCGGTATTATCGGGTATGATAACAAACGTACTGTTTGATACGGGCTTGAACTTAAATGAGATAGCATATGCGGCACCGCTTAAAAAGTCAACAATACGGCGTGCAACGGGTCCGTCTGCATTTTCAAGATTTAAAACAACCGTTTTGCCCTGCTTTAAATGATCCGCAATAGGTGCAACATCACTGAATATCTCAGGACGTACAAGCACCATCCTCATAGCGGCAGTGCTGTCAGAATTCTGCGCTCTTCTTCTTTCAGAAGAGAATTTCTTGGCAGCAGGCTTTTCTGTTTTTTCTTCTGTTTCGAAATCCTTATTTTTCTCCTCAAAGGCCTCGCCCTCAAACTCCTCTTCCTCGCTCACATTGAAAATTCCGCTTAAATAATCCTTGATACCCATATTCGTACTCCTAAATTTTATTGATAGCTTCTTTGCCCGAAAAGGGCGGTGCCCAGTCTTACTATATTACTGCCCGAAAGAATGGCTTCGTAAAAATCGCCCGACATTCCCATAGACAGATATTCCATAGTAACATTATCTATTTTTTTATCTCTAATGTCAATAAACAGTTTGTACATTTGATTAAAAAATGCCAAAATCTCGCTCTTTTTTTCGCAAATTGGAGGAATTGCCATAAGTCCCATCACCCGAACTCCCGATATTTGGCTTATTCTCGCTATTGCATCAGGCAGCTCTTCGGCAGTGAAACCCGACTTGCTTTCCTCATAGCCGATATTGACCTCGAGCAATATATCGGTCACTATTCCGCGCTCACAGGACAGCTTTCCGATAACACCCGCCAGCTTTTCGGAATGGACAGATTCTATCATTTCGACCTTTCCGACAATGTCCTTCACCTTATTTGTCTGAAGGTGACCGATAAAATGGCGGTGAGCACCGTCGGACAGAAAGTTTTCTTTGGAAAGAAACTCCTGAACTCGGTTTTCACCTATATAATTGATACCGCTCGCAATAGCGTGATTTATAACCTCCACAGGAACAGTCTTTGTGGCAGCAAGAAGTATAATATCCTCTCTCTTTTTGCCTACCGATCGGGCAGCCTCGGTTATCTGCTGCTCGATTATTTTGTAATTCTCATTAAAAATATCAATAGATGATCTTTCCGTCATATAATCCTCTTCCCTTAACTACTACCTCGTCGTAAAGTCGAAGCTGACTTTCATCCGAGGTATTTAGCTTGCAGATTGCATACTCGTCGTTTGAGTAGAGTATTTCGATAGCAACAAATTTTATCTCTATACCCGATACAATATATACACCCGAAATACCGTCTACTCTGCGTACCGCCTTTGCGCTTACCCTGAGTCCGCTGTACTCATCTTTTATTATGACCATTTTACCCGAACGCATCGAAGCAAGCTCACTTGACATCTCGTTGCAGGAGAGCACTATCGCTGCAGTATCCGAATCCTTAGAAAAGTTTACCCTTTCAACCGTTGCGGTAACGGTCTGGTCTGCCGCTTCTATCTCTAGCTTTACAGTATCTCCGTTTTTATAAAACATAGAATCGCTGAGGGGGATGGTCGCTACAACATACCACTTATAGTCATTAACGATTTTACCTATTATGTTGCCGCCGCTGTTTTCCGATTTCAGCGTCTGCAGATACTCAGGTGTATACACCGTAAGATCCTCAGATGAGAGCACACCCTCATAGCCATCGGTAGCGGAGACAAAATATCCTGCATAATCGGCAATACACTCTGATTTAGGATTTCCCATGACCGAAAGAAGCGAAGCTCTCTCACTATTCAGCTCTTCCTTGACTTTGGTAAAATCTGTCTCTTCACCTGTTGCCGCCTGTTTCCTTGTAAGTGCAGTAAGCAGCTCGCTTTTTATTTCGATCACACTGTCAAAATCGTTATCTGAAACGCAGTAAAGAAACTCCTCCAGATACTCATTTATCTTTGTGTTTATAATACTCATATCGACGGCAGCAGTATTGTTATAGCCCTCAATTTCTTCAATAGCACCCAGTTGCTCATCTATTTCTGCGATTCTGGTTGCCGCGGCAGATGCCTTATCATCAGTAAATACCTGTGCAATTGTTCCGCCTTTTGCAACGCGCTCTCCGTCCGAAATTATGAAATGAAGGGTTCCGTCGTCAGATATTTGTACAAGGTGCTCACTTCTTATAATGGTACCGTTCAGCTCAACACCCTGAGAATGCTCAAAGTAAACCGCCGATTCAGTGGTAATTGCCGAATAATACGAGGTGAAAAACTGATACGCAAAAAAGCTTACGGCTAACAGTACAACTGCTATCTCAATTATCCTGCGACTCCTATTCAAAATAGCCCTTCCTTTCAAGTATTTTTAAAGCTTCGGATAAAACGTCATCCGTTTTATCAATATTTATCCAGTCTATACGCTCGTCCCTTAAAAACCACGTAAGCTGTCGCTTGGCGTATCTTCTCGTTTGGCGTTTTACGGTTTCGACCGCCTCCTCCAAGGATATTTGTCCCTCGAAAAAGGGAAAGAACTCCTTGTGGCCTATCGCCTGTACCGCGGTGTCGCCACCCTGATTTAAAAAAGCGGCTTCGGCCTCTTTTATAAGTCCGTTTTCAAGCATTATATCGACCCGTCTGTTTATTCGGTCATATAAATACTCGCGGTCATCCGCTTTAAGTCCTATCATAAATGCGTGATAGGGTGAAGGCTCGGTCTTTGAGTTTTCATTTTGCTCGGTCATAGTCATACCTGTCAGCTTGTATATCTCAAAGGCCCTGATGACCCTTTTTTTGTTGTTCGGATGTATCTTTTTTGCGGCGTCACGGTCAAACAGCGCCAAACGTTCTATCATTTTCTCTCCGCCGAGTGTGTCATACTCTTCCTCGAGAGCAGACCTGAGACCAGGGTCAGCCTTCTCCTCGGTAAAGCTTACATTATCAATAAGCGAACTGATATATAGCCCTGTTCCGCCTACAAAAATCGGTACTTTTCGGCGAGCGGTTACCTCAGCCGCCTTTTGGTGCGCATCCCTTACATATTCTGCAACAGAATAGCTGTCAGAGCGACTGAGAAACTCAAATAGATGGTGAGGTACACCGCGCTTTTCTTCGCTCTCGGGCGCGGCTGAAGCAATATGCATATCACGGTAGATCTGCATAGAATCGCAGGAGATTATTTCGCCGCCCAGCTGCTCGGCCAGAGCTACCGAAAGAGAGGTCTTGCCCGTAGCTGTGGGTCCTACTATCGCAATTACAGATGTTTTCATAGCTTCACCTCTAATTTGTTCGTCCGAACTGACGCTCAAGCTCACTGCGTCTAAGCTCAAAGGCAACAGGTCTGCCGTGAGGGCAGTACATAATCTCCTTATCGGAGAGTATCCTTTTTGCCAATGCCTCCAGCTCTGCCGCCGACTGATCGTTGCCGCCCTTTATTGCTGCACGGCAGGCAACCGTATGGTAAAGGTTTTCGAGCCTTTCGTTTTCAACATTGCCGCTCGAAAGAAGATTATCCGCCACCTCGCAAACGCTCAGCATTACATCCTCGTTCGCAAGCTCTGTCGGAACGGCTCTGACGAGCACTGAAGAGGTTCCGAACTCTTCGATCTCAAAGCCTGCTGCACGAAGCAGCTCGAGATTTTCAAGCACTGCCCTGTGCTCTGCACGGGACAGCGTAACGCTGATCGGAGAAAGCAACAGCTGAGGCTGTACCGTTCTTTCCTTTTTAAACTTTTCAAAAAGTATCCTCTCATGAGCCGCATGCTTGTCTATGAAATAAATACTGCCCTTGAATTCCACAATTATGTATGTCTTATATGCTTCGCCTATATATTTCAGTTCAATCTCGGTATCAGCGGCAAAGGCTAGTGAGGCAGCTGCAGGGGGCTCCGATTTGACCGCGGGACGCGTAGTATCCTTAATAAGATCCCTATAGCTGAATTCTTTTTGTGCCGATGTAACTATCACTACCGTATTATCCTCTACCGACGGCGCAGTATGTGTTACGGGCTCGATCCTGACCGTATCCTTAAATACCGCAGTTTCGTTACTCTTAAACAAAGTCTGTTTGTAAAGCGCATCCTTATAAAGCTCTTCGGCAGGGGTTGCGCTCTTTGCCGACATCTTTTTATATTCCTCTGCGCTGATACGTGCAAACGGCTGTACTCTTCCGTGTTCGGTGCGCGTAGGAGTCCTTAAGTTCAGTTCAGGACGGTCATCACCCTTTATAAGTGCGTTCTTTACCGCATAATATACGGCTTCAAAAACTGCTTTTTCGTCCGCAAACCGCACTTCGGTCTTTGCAGGATGAACATTTACATCAACACAGTCAAACGGAACCTCTATACGTAGCACACAGGTAGGAAATTTGCCCACCATAGCAGAGTTTTTGTATGCATTATCAAGAGCCTTTGCGGCAGCGCCGGAACGGATCATGCGCCCATTTAAAAAGAAATACTGTCCCGAACGGGAAGGTCGGCAATAAACGGGCTTGCAGGTCATACCCGTGACTTTTATACCACCTGTGGTAGAATCAACAGGGATCAGCGAGCTTGCAAACTCT
Source organism: Acutalibacteraceae bacterium (assembly GCA_045591645.1). GTDB lineage: Bacteria > Bacillota > Clostridia > Oscillospirales > Acutalibacteraceae > SFWF01. The sequence goes on from JAZNTG010000019.1 coordinate 8,678, forward strand.
CTGCCTAAAACCTCATATATTGCAGAGACGAGCTTCCCGTCTCCGTTTGTCGAAAGGAGAGTTCTCGAATCTTTAATAAATTTAATTGCAATATGCGGATTACACAGTGCCAGATTATCCATAACGGTAGCTACCGCCATAGCCTCAGAAACATCTTTTTTGAGGAACTTCATACGAGCGGGAATATTGTAGAAAATATCTCTTACGATTATGGTCGTACCCTCAGGACAGCCTGCCTCGTCATATTCCTTTTCCTCTCCGCCCTCTATAACATAGCGTGTTCCCGATACACCCTCTGCTGTCTTTGTAAGAAGCTCAACCTTGGCAACCGAGCTGATGGATGCGAGCGCCTCTCCGCGAAAGCCGAGCGTACCTATGCTGTGAAGGTCATTTTCGCTTTTTATCTTGCTGGTGGCATGGCGCAAAAATGCGGTCGGCACCTGAGAATGCCTGATACCCGAGCCATTATCGGTAACTCGCATATAGGTTATGCCTCCGCGCTGTATCTCGACCGTTATTTTTGTTGCACCGGCATCTATTGCATTTTCGGTCAGCTCCTTTATGACCGAAGCGGGACGCTCGACGACCTCCCCTGCCGCAATAAGCTCGGCAAGGTGTTTAGGCAAAACTTTTATATCAGCCATAACGGAACCTCCTTTTTATATTTCCTTTGCTTTTTTTGAAAGATCGGACAAAATACTCATACATTCTATCGGTGTCAGAGTATTGACATCTATTGTTTTGAGTTCATCCATTATCTCATTCGATATGCCAAACTCCATACCGAGCTGCAGATCTTGTTCCCTTACGGTCTTTGTGACCGTGATCCCCTCGCTGATGGTCTTTTTTAAAATCTGCTTTGCTCTATCGGTCACTACCGACGGAATTCCAGCAAGCTTCGCAACCTCGATACCGTAGCTGTCGTCGGCACCGCCACGCACTATTCGGCGTAAAAAGATAATATCATCTCCGCGTTTTTTTACGGCGATATTATAATTCTTTATGCCGCCCAGCTCATTTTCCATTTCGGTCAGTTCGTGATAATGGGTGGCGAAAAGAGTCTTCGCACCGAGGCGTCTTTTATCGGCAACATATTCGAGTACCGCTCTTGCAATCGACATTCCGTCGAAGGTAGAGGTTCCTCTGCCTATTTCATCGAGAATGAGCAGACTGTTTTTGGTAGCATGCTTGATAATTGATGCGACCTCGTTCATCTCGACCATAAAGGTGGACTGACCCGAAGCGAGATCATCGGACGCGCCCACACGCGTGAATATAGCATCAACTATGGAAATATCTGCAGAGGTGGCGGGGACGAACGAGCCTGTCTGCGCCATAAGGGTTATAAGGGCAACCTGACGCATATAGGTGGATTTACCCGCCATATTCGGTCCAGTTATAACGGCACAGCGGTCATCCTTGCGGTCAAGATAGGTATCGTTTGAAACAAACGGAGTCTTTATGACGCGCTCGACCACAGGATGTCTTCCGCCGTGGATCTTTATTATACCCTCGGTATTTATCGTCGGTCTGACATAATCGTTTTTAACGGCGGCTTGGGCGAGCGAGCAAAGAGAATCGACCTTGGCCACGCACTCGCTCGTGATCTGAAAACGGCGAAGCTCTGCCGCTATCGCTTTGCGCATTGCCTCAAACATCTCAAATTCAAGCTGTTGTCTTCTATCCTTTGCGCCGATTATCTTAGATTCAAGGTTTTTAAGCTCTTCGGTAATAAATCTCTCACCGTTGGTAAGGGTCTGTTTTCTTATATAATCCTCAGGCACCATTTCCTTAAAGGAATTTGACACCTCTATGTAGTAGCCGAACACCTTGTTATAGCGCACCTTAAGGGTTTTAATTCCCGTGCGTTCTTTTTCGCGGGCTTCTATCTCCAATATGATATTAGCGCCGTTATTGATTATATGGATAAGCTCGTCCAATTCGGCGTTATAGCCTTCCTTGAACATTCCGCCCTCACGCACTATCGCAGGCGGCTCTTCTTGTATCGCCGTATCTATCATCTGATAGATATCCTCCATAGGGTCAAGGTTTTCAAATAGGCGGACAAGCAGCTTTGTACGGGCAGAGGACAGCACTGACTTTACGTTCGGAAGGTGGCGGCAGGTATCGCATATAGTGCGTAGATCGCGTGCTGTTGCAGTGCCGTATACAACACGGGCAAGCAGACGTTCAAGATCCCTGATACCACTGAGATACTCAAACAGTTCCCCTCTCATTACGGTATCGTCATACAGCTCCTCAACTGCATTCTGACGTTCGTTGATCTCCTGAAAATTTAAGAGCGGCTGCTCTATCCAGCTGCGAAGCATTCTTTTGCCCATAGCAGTTTTGGTGTGATCCAGTACCCAAAGCAATGATCCTTTTTTGCTCTTTGTGCGCATAGTTTCGCAAAGTTCAAGATTACGCACAGCAGTATGATCAAGACGCATATATTCCGAAGTGGAATAATATTCAGCTTCAACTATTGAGATGTTGCGGTTTGGGCAGATTTCATAAAAATACGAAATCGCGCTTCCAAGCGCCGCTACCGCGGGGCTCATCGAGCAGACACCTAAATTCTCGGGACTTATGACATTGAAATGTCTTTTTATAAGCTCCTCATTAGGCTCAATGGCAAAGAAATTCTTTTCCTTTAAGGTTATCATTACGCCCTGTTCCGAAAGGAAGGCGAAAAGCTCAGGGTGAAGCTCAATATCTCTGTTTACGACTATCTCGGTAGGAGCAAAGCGGTTAAGCTCATCGATAAGTCTTTGCTCGGCATCTTCGCCGATTATCTCGGTGACCAGTGCTTTTCCCGTTGAAACATCGGCAAAGCTGACTGCAAAGCCTTCTTTAGAAATTACTATGGCAGAAAGGAAATTATATCTTGCCTCGTCAAGTATGCTTTCCTCGACAGCGGTTCCGGGGGTGATTATACGGACGACCTCTCGCTTTACTATTCCCTTGGCCGCCTTGGGATCCTCAGTCTGCTCGCATATAGCGACTCTGTAGCCTTTTTGAACAAGCCTTGCTATATATGATTCACAGCTGTGGTACGGCACTCCGCACATAGGCGCGCGCTCATCGAGTCCGCAATCTCTTCCCGTCAGCACAAGATCGAGTTCCTCAGATGCGGTTTTTGCATCGTCAAAGAACATCTCGTAAAAATCGCCCAGTCTGAAAAAAAGCAGACTGTCGGGATTCTGACTTTTGATCTCCATATACTGCCGCATCATAGGAGAAAGCTCTGCCATTATAGTTTCATTCCCTTCGTTTAAAATCCAATTTCTACATTAATGGCAGCCGCCGCAGGTGCCGCAGTTACCCGTGCAGGAGGAGGGCTCGCAGGTCTCGGGATCCTCTCCGTTCTGGCACATGAGAAGAATGTTGCTCACTTTTGAGCAAAGCTCGTTATACGCAGTATAAGCGGTATTATACTCGGTCATCGACTCACCGCTGATAATGGTATTGTAGAGAGCGGTAATGTCCTCATTTATCTTCTGGATCTTTTCTTTTTCGGGTTCTTCCTTCTGCATTTCTGAATCATACTGCATCTTTAAAAGATTAAACTCTGAAATCTGCTTCTGAAGTTCCTCGTCGGCATCGTTCTTTTCCTTTGCCGCCATAAAATTTTTATACTCGTCAGAGGCCTGAATAGCCGCGCCGAGTTCTCTTGTCATTTTAATTATATCCATTTCTGTTTACTCCTTTTTAAACTATTGTTCCTTCAAGAACGTTTGTAAAACGGTCGATACGTACATTCACATACTGACCGATAAGTGTTTCGTCTCCGTCAAATTCTATATCTATACCCGAAAGACTTTTGCCCGACACTCTGCAGGGTCCCGCTATCTCATCGCAAAGAACTCGGAACTGTTTTCCTACCAGAGCGGCATTGTTTTTCTTCGAAATATCCTCCTGAACCTTTAAAAGCTTAGAAAACCATTTGCCTTTTTCCTCTCTCGATACGGGGTCTGGCATCTCTGCCGCAGGGGTACCGTTTCTCGGAGAATAGATGAATGTAAAGAGGGACATAAATTCAACCTGCTTTACAATACTCAAGGTTCCAAGAAAATCCTCATAGGTCTCCCCTGGGAAGCCTACGATTATATCGCTTGTAAAGGCGACGTCGGGTATGCGTTTTTTAGCCTCTTCGATAAGCTTCAGATAGCCTGCACTATCATAGTGGCGATTCATCTCGCGAAGTATTCTGTCACTGCCGCACTGGAAGGGCAGATGCAGATGTCGCTCGACCTTTTCGCACTCGGCTATAGCATCTAAAAGCTCTATCGTGCAATCCTTGGGATGAGAGGTCATAAATCTAATTCGAAAATCTCCCTCAATAGCGTTTATTTTACGCAGAAGCCCCGCGAAATTGACGTTATTGTCAAGCCCCTTGCCGTAGGAATTCACATTCTGTCCGAGTAGCATTATCTCTTTAAAGCCCGAAGCTATCATCTCTTTAGCCTCTGCGATGATGTCCTCCTCGTGACGGGATACCTCTCTTCCTCGTACATACGGCACTATACAGTAGGTGCAGAAGTTGTTGCAACCGTGCATTATAGGAAGCCATCCCTTCAGGCTTTGATCTCGGTGTACGGGCACGCCCTCGATAATATCATTGTTCTCATCTGATATCTCAAAAATTCTACCACTGCCCGTAAGTCTTTTATAAATAAACTCAGGCAGACGGTGAACAACGTGTGTTCCAAAAAGCATATCCACATAAGGATAGCTTTTCTTTACTCGTTCACAAACACTCTGTTGCTGCGCCATACAGCCGCAGACTGCAATAATAGTATTCCGCTTATCCTTTTTAAGCTGCTTTGTAGTGCCGATATTGCCGAAGACCCTATCCTCTGCGTGTGCTCTGACGGCGCAGGTATTAAACAATATAAAATCTGCCTCGGCGGGCTCTTCGGTCAGCTCATAGCCCATCGTTTCCAGCATACCCTTTATGCGCTCGCTGTCCGACACATTCTGCTGACACCCATATGTGTTTATACAGGCCTTTGGAGTGTATCCGTAAACCTGCGGCAATATTTGTTTAACGCGCGCCGAATATCCTAAAAGTATTTCCAACTCGGTGCCCGATGTCATCTCCGTATGCATATTTTCCCCTTAATATTATTACTAATATAATTATTCAATCTATTATAACCTATATTGGCGTTCTATTCAAGTTATAAAATTTTTGAAATTAAAGAAAATCTTTATAAAAGCACAAAAAATCCCGACAATGTCGGGATTTTTTAGGTTTGTTAAAATTACTCAGCCTCAATATCTCTGCCAAGCTCTGCATTCATCTTTTCAAGAGTCTTCTTATCAAGGTTGTATATAACGCCAAGTCCTACGAACTGAAGAACCGCAGAGAAGAGGAAGGTCGCTGCAACGATGTAACGCATATTGACCGCAACTTCCCAAAGCTGGTTTCCTTCGTTTGCACCCACATAGCCAAAAGCAACCATTATGATAAGTACGAGAGAGGGACCAATGCCCTGAGCGAGTTTACGGAAGAAGGAATGAAGTGAATAAACGGTTCCTTCCTCACGTTTACCTGTTTTCCACTCATTGTAATCGATAGCATCACCCATCATAGCCCATGAAACAGTAGAATATATTCCAAGTCCCAAAGAGAAGAACAACTGACAAATAATATATATTATCAGATCAAGTCCTGTGTTTTCAGGTGTGATGATAAATAATCCGAGACCCGCAACGATAGAAACTATCGAACCAAAGGTTGCGAGTTCTTTTTTACCGAACTTAGCAACTGCATTACGTGCTAAAGGAGTGAACACAACTATTGGTATCATAGCAAAAAGCTGAACTATGCCGGAAATTTGAACATTTTTGAAATAAGACTGGAATATAACGGTCACTGCAGTAGTAGCGCCTTGCATTCCGATAAACATACCCATAGCTGCCACCGTAGCTCCAACGGCAGGACGATTCTTAATAAAGTTTCCAAACGCTTTAAGCACATTAAACTTGGGAGTTTCTTCGCTGAGATTAATATCCTGTTCAACTCTTATCTCGGTATTTCTTATCATAAACTGGAAGCAAGCAAAACCGAGCACGCCCATAATAAGTGCTGCAATAAATACTCGTTCGCCGATAAGGTTGTTGTCCTTGTCATAAATAATGAACGGCAAGATAACCATTGGAAGCATATTACCGAAAATCGAACCTATAGAACGCCAAGCAGAAAGAGATGCTCTGTCTTTAACATCGTTAGAGATGAGTGAGAGCAGCGAACCGTAAGGTACGTTAGCTACCGTATAGAACGCATCCCAAACAACATAACCTGCGATGAAGATTATGAACTTAGCCCAAATGGGAGCATTTGGGAAAGGGAGGAAGCAACATGCTCCGCCAACTATAAGTCCTATTGATCCTGCCCAGATGTATGCAAGAAATTTGTTTCTTTTGTACTTACGTCTGTCAGAATCAATAATAGAACCGATAAGCGGATCGTTAATCGCATCCCACACCTGAACTACAATGAGAAGCAATGCATACCAAAGGTCCATACCCATAAACTGTGTCCAGAATATAGACATAGTGCCTTTTAGCGCGAAGCTCATATTACAGCCAAGGTCACCGGCTGCATATGCAATACTGTCGCGAATGCCAAACTTGCGGTGGCCGTTTGCATCCAATTTAGGCTGCTTTTTCATAAATTTACCTCTTTTCAATCTTTTTGTTTTTAGATCATCGGGATAGCCTTCTGCGCATAAAAAAACGCTTATATCTTGCTAAAGGATAAAGCGCTTTTTTAATTTTCAGAATTAGCATCTCGACATATCAAAACTTCATTGTCAATATAACATATTTATATACAATCTGTCAACCATATTTGTTAATTTGGCATATATTATGTATATATTGCACAAATTTTATTTTCTGTTTTTCTTTGTTTGTCAAAGTAGCTTTACATTGTCGCACACATAAGAAAAGAGTTTACAATCAGTATTGGTATAAATACCCAACTTTGATCACTTATTTGATTTTACACAAACAGTTTTTAATTATACATATAAAAATTTTATTAACGAATTTTAATTTATACTTATTGACATTTGTCTGGGTATATATTATAATCCATATGTAATGGATTTTCCATTAATTGCACTTTATGTAAATATAGGAGGAAACCTAAAATGAAAGACAAATTACGTTTAGGAGTAATAGGAGCAGGTGCCTTCTCGGATAGGCATTTGGACGGAATCGAGCATGCTGACAACGCTGTTGCAGTAGCAATTTGTGACATCGATATAGAAAAGGCCAAGAGCCAGGCTGAAAAGTATCATGTAGAGAGCGTATACAGCGACTATCATGAGCTTTTAGCAAGAGAAGATATCGACGCTGTAACTCTTCCCTTACCCGATCAGGTACATGCAGAAGTTGCTATTGCTGCACTTAGAGCAGGCAAGCACGTTCTCTGCGAAAAGCCCATGGCACTTGACCTCGATGAGTGCAAGGAAATGATCAGAGTTGCAAAGGAAACCGGTAAACAGCTTATGGTAGGTCAGATCGGACGCTACACCCCTGCTTTCATGGAAGCTAAGCGTCTTCTTGAGTCAGGCGCTATCGGCGACCTTTTCTTCATTGAATCCGAGTATGCACATGACTATTCCGGCATCGGAGGAACCCCCCTCGGTCCCGATAAGCCGTATTGGAGAATTACTCCTGAGCGTGAATCTATAATCGGTGGCGGTTGCCATGCGGTTGACCTTATCCGTATGATCGCAGGTAATCCTACTGAGGTGTTTGCATATGCAAACAATAAATGTCTTACCGAATGGCCTATCCATGACTGTTCTGTAGCTATTATGAAGTTCGACAACGGCGTTATCGGTAAGGTGTTCAATTCTCACGGTTGTAAACGCGGTTACACCATGCGTTCTGTACTTTACGGTACCAAGGGAACTATTATCTTTGATAACCAGACCACTCATATTTCTCTCTTCAAGGAGCGTTTCAGTGAAGATCAGGCATTCGATGGTATGACCCAGAAGCATCTCGAGATCAAGGTTCCTGTTGAGCTCAATAACCACAACTTCAAGGGCGAGGTTTACGATTTCTGCAGATGCATCTTAGCTGGCGAGCCCGTAGTTACCACAGGTGTTGAGGGTGCTTCTACTGCATCTGTATGCCTCTCGATCGTTAAGTCCTTCAAGACAGGCGAAAAGGTAACCGTTGACTACGATTTCTAAATTCTAAAACATAAAGGTCTGTTACATCGCAGTACTGACCGAAATCCAATTTAACATAAGCTATCTCGCAGAAACAGTGCTGTTTAGCTGCGAGATAGCTTTAATTTTTGCTCATCATAGCGACACAAAAAATCGGGAATGTCCACAAAAGGACATTCCCGATAATAATTTGCACTATATACGATTTGTATATTAGTAACCAACCTTTTCCCAGCACTCGAAGGGAGCTGCAAGATCTTCCGAGATGTAGACCTGAGTCTTCTTGGTCTGAAGCATCGAGCTGGGGAGATAGGGTGTGATAGGACCATGTGTGCACAGACGGCTGGTCATTCTCTGCCAGGAGGAGAAAGTTCCGCAGGTAGCAAGTGCATGAACCTCTATTCTCTCCTTGGCTCTCATTACATCGAGAGGTCCGATAGTTGCAGCGCAGGGAGGAACATTTGCGATGTCGCCCGACTGACCGAAGGTTCCGTTAAGAGAGTTCTGCATAATGGTCATAGGATGAAGCTTTACGATCTGAGCGGGCTGATTGAGCCATTCCTCGATATCTCCGCTTCCGATGAACTCGGGGATAGGATCAACGAATGCCATATGTCCTGCCCAACCGGGAGAGGTAGATGCGATATCTGCACCTGTTCCCTCGGTAATATCGTCGATGATCTTGGAGTAATCCTTGATATTAGCATTTGTGGGGAAGTGAACGTTCTCCATAGGCATACGGAGCTTAGGATCGATCTGCTCGTAAAGATACTTGATCATAGAATGTGCAAAGCCTGCACCGTAAGTGATGGGAGCGATATTTCCGTTTTCGTCTGCCCATTCATCCTCTGCTACAAGGTGTACCTTAGAGCAGTCAACCTTGAAATAGTTGATAAGCTGAGCAAGAGGAATATATGTATCGGGCTCGGGGTTGCCGAGAATCATTGTGAAGCTCTTGCCTGCCTCACTTGCTGCCTTAAGACGGGTAAAGAGGGTGGAAATGAGAACGGGATGGGGGTTCATCATAACCTTTACCTCAAATTCGGGATGCCACCAAGGCTCTCTCTTCTCGAGGTCCTTACCGCTGAGGTTACGCACATATTCGCAAACCTTCTTGTCCTTGAATGGTACGAATTCGTGGGGCTGGAAATCAAATTTCGTTGCGGGATCGGTAATAAAACTCATAATTTTATTCTCCTTATATGTATTATATTTTTAATTTTTAACCGACTCTCAGTCGGAAATTAACTTTTTATAAAACGGGGTTGCCGTTTTTGAATACGCCGTGAACCTTCATCTTGTAGTCAACAATAACAAGGTCCGCAAGCTTACCCTTTGCAATCTCACCTCTGTCAAGAAGTCCGATAGCTCTCGCAGGGTTGTAGGAAGCGAACTTGAAAACATCGACAAGTGATGCTCCCGTATGCTTGATCATATTACGGCAAGAAATATCCAGAGTCATCTTAGAGCCGGCTATCTCTCCCATATGATCGAAGTTAATATCATCCACGTCGTCATAGCCTTCGGGGATGGGTCCGTCGCAAGCATATGCGTCGGAAATAAGAATTATCCTGTCATCGCCCTTGATTCTTCTGTTTAAGCGAAGCAGATAAGGATCTACGTGGATTCCGCGACTGTCGCAGATAAGCTCGGCATAGATATCACGGTTGTACTGTACGGTTTCGTCAACACATGGGGTGCGGCATTCGGGATACTTCTGAAGTGTTCCCGTAGCATTCAGATGATGTGTACCAATCTTAAGTCCGTACGGAATAACAGCCTCTATCTGCTCAGGCTCTGCCTCACTGTGCGCAACAGAAAATACTGCTGCGGGGTTTTTAGCTTTAACATCCTTTACAAAGTCAAGAATATTTTCTCTTTCGGGAGCGAGCGCCCAAACTCGAGCAAGATCCCAAGCAGCATCAATTATAGGCTGGTAGTCCTTCTTATCTACAGGACCCTTCCAAGGATTGGACTCTCGGTCACAGCCAAACTTAGGATTGAGGTAAGGACCTTCCATATAAAATCCGACTATATTACAGCAAAGCGGATTCTTCATAGCTTCCTTCAGCTTGGCAATGGCCTCCAGATATCCTGCGGTATTCATACTGTAATAAAGTGCAGGGCAGAGAGATGTCGTACCGTGCTTTAAATGGTGCTGACTTGCGGTTTCAGGCTCATCCTGAAAGAAAACATATCCGTCTGAATGAGTATGTATATCAATAAATCCCGGACCAACATAAAGTCCTTCAGCATCGACAACCTCGCAGCCTTCGGGAATCGAAAGCTTTCGCATCTCGCCGAAATCCACTATCTTTCCGTCATCAATAAGTAAAAGTGCATCAGGAATAAAATGATCTCTCATTATAAGAGTTGCATTTTTAATAGCAATCATTATATCACGCCTTTCTTAATGCAAACTGTTGAGAAGCTTAGTGCCCTCTTCAATAATATACTCGGCAACACCCGCTTTAAATTTCGAGCTTCTAGCCTCATATCCGCCTTCAATATAAGCCTCTTCCATCGGGAAATAGCCCTCATATCCGTCTGTAAGTCCAAGCGGACAAACCATATCCCAGCCTTCAGCCTTTTTAAGTGCTCTGCCAATTCCTGTGAATCCTTCTCCCGGAATTGTAATAAGCGCAACATTACCAATCTGGATTGCACAAAGATTCATCGGGAATGCCTCAGGTCCGTGCTCAAGCTTAACCATACGGCCTGCCTCTGCAACGATAGTAGTGAGCATCATACCTTCATAAGGAAGCTCACTGTCCCTTCCTGCAATATGCAGATCGTTTATGCGGTGAGCCTCAGGAATATCCGCAGGGTCAGGCATATTTGAAGGAACGTTTATTATCTTCTGGACCGACTTAAGTGTGTCTACATCGGTGTAATTCACCTTATCAAACACCTGCATAACTCCGCCTGCTACAACACGTCCCATAAAACGAGCATGACCGTATCCGCGGTAAACATCATCGAAATCCCACTGCATATCATTAAGGTCGCCCTTGGTGGGGTTAACATTTATATGGTTTACGTCGCCTTGAGCACCGTTGAAGAATATGCATTTTGTATTGTCAAGAGACTTCTCAACCGTACGGCGTAAGAATCCGGGCCAGTCACAGCTAAGCGTACAGCCGCCAACGGTATCGGGATGATCGGCAAAATTCACAAGCACCAAGCTTTCGCCGCCCTCCTGATCAAAACGGAGAACATTTACACGCTCATCAACATCACCGATAGGAGCTACTATGTCGGGATTGTTTATTCCGGGATTGGTTTTTACGCTGCCATCCTTCATACGGAAGCGGCGAACGAAGGAAATATTGGGTGCTGTGCCGACAGCCCAACCCATTTTTGCAGGCTTAAGGTCAGCCAAAGCGAGTACCGCAACATCTGCCATTTTATTGTATACATAATCAGTATACTGCTTAGTAAGAGCATTGTCTGAATTTGCAACAAGGGCAGGTCCTGTATGAGTGTGTGTTGCATGAATATGAACGCACTCATAGGGAACTCCTGTGACCTCTGCTACATGCTTGCGGTAAATATCATTAAGCACCTGATCTATTCCAAGGTGATCTATGCTCAGGAATACCACCGTTGTGCTGTCACATTTAAGTGCCAAAGCGTTGATCTCAAGCGGATCAAGAACACCGTCAGCGTAGCGGTCCTTAAAATATCCTATAATGTCGATTCCCAGCATCGGAGTAACATCGATTCTTCCAAAGCCTGCATAAAGTTTATTCATTACAATTACCACTCCTCGGTTAAAAACTGAAACCCAAAGACCGTATTATTTACGATTTCGGCTGTCTTTGACGCAGCTTTATGTTGTCCGCGCATAGAATTCCTCAGTTTATTTCTATAATTGTATTTTACCCTTTTACAGACTCTATGTCAACCCCTAAAACACGTTTTTTTACAATTTATGGTTGCATATCGAATACCGTTTCTGCTAACTTAATTGCTCTTTCAAGACAGGTAAATCCGCGGCGTTAAGATCCCTGCAATGCGGTTATTCCATCGGCTATTTCAGCAAAAACACCTCCACAGCCCTGTTCGGAATTTTCTGCGATCACAGCTACGGCGTATTTTGGCTCATCAAGCGGAAAAAATCCGCAAAACCAAGTATTTGTAACGGCTTTGCCGTTTTTAACGATGCCTGTTTCTGCAGTTGAGGTCTTTCCGGCCGCAGAAACCGTTTTTGGCTTGGCTATATATCCCGTTCCGTTTTCATCAAGCACTCCCGAAAGGCATTCTCTGAGCTTGGCCGCGGTAGACTTGCTCATAAGAAATACCTTTTCATTTTCAGCAGTTTTTTCCACAAGACTTCCATTCTGCACCTCTCCCTTTATAAGGCTCGGCGGATAGTAGCTGCCGTCAGAGGCTATAGCTGAGTAAAGGGTCAGTATCCCTACAGGCGATACCATAAGCTCTCCCTGCCCTATTGCTAAATTCGCAAGTGCACGCTCGGAGACCGAAAGTCGGCCTAGGTCTCCGATTTGTGAGGATCTTGCACAAAGACCATAGCCAAAGCTGACAGCGTTATTAAAGCCTGCCCTCACAGCCATATCATACACTTTTTCGGCTCCAACCTCTATTGCCAGCTCATAGAAAAACGAATTGCAGGAGTGCTTTATCGCCCCCGCCAGATCAAGCCATTTGTGACCTGATGTTTTGTGACATCGAAATATCTGTCCGTCTATGTCCGAATGTCCCTCGCAATACCAAAGAAAATTTGTATATCCTGCCTCGAGTGCTGCTGCCGCAACACAGGGTTTGAAGCCTGAGCCGACATTATAGGTCAGCATTGCACGGTTTATAAGCGGAGAATTCTCGTCACCCAGCGCCGACGAAATATCGTTCAAATCAAAGTCGGGGCAGCTCACCATCGCCTTTATTTCACCGGTTTCTATCTCACTTACTACCACTGCGCCTGTATTTAAAGCCTCAGCAGCTTTTTCAGCTACTGCCTGAATATCGCTGTCAATCGTTATCATCACACCGCTTTGTTCAATGCTTCTGTCATATTCATATTTAATACTGTCACCCGCTATAAGCTTTCCGTATCCGTCAATACCGAATGAAAGCCTGACCTGTCTGTCACTGTACAGCAGTTCATCAAAGACCGCCTCAAGACCGCTGACACCGTGACCGTTTTGGTCAAGATAGCCGACGAGATGATTCGCTATGCTTTGCTGATGCCGGAATGAAGCAAAGGATACTATTCCGCTGCCCGAAATATCACGGTTACAGGTTATTATTGGAAGCGAGCCGTTTCTTATTTCAGCTAAAATATCAGCTGCCTCCTGATCGCTGAAATAATCACATAATGTGACCGATGCGGCGGGTATATCGGTAATGAGACTTGTGTATTGTTTTTCGGCATTTGTTATTGGCTTCATATTACAGTCGAATATTGTACCTCTCTGCCGCGATACTGTTACCGAGCGCACCGAGTTTTCCGCTGCTGCAGCCTGAAACTCGGGATCAAAGGAAATATTTACTATCCTCATTATTACTAAAAACATAGCAGTAACTATCATAAAATAGCATACCGCCACACGACGCTCAGACGCTTTTAACATAAAATCAGCTCCCGTATCAAGTGTTGACACGGGAGCTTTTAATTATTCTGTTTTCATACGCAGCATAGCACCCTGCTTTATCGGGCGCTCAAAGGGTATCCTTATCTTCATCATTGGGTGAGGTGCCGACTCTATCGGATTACCATCGCCGTCATAAAGCTCGCTTGCCACTACCCTGAACGGCTCACTTCCCGCTTCAAGACAGTCAAGCTCCTGACCCTTTAAAAACTTATTTTTAAGTATCGCTGTCACCATACCGTTTTCATATCCATCAACAACGGCAGCAACCGAATAATCTCTTACATAGCCTGCATGCGAATAGGTCTGTGCGTTTTGGGGAGTGCCGAAATAAAAGCCTGTGCTGTAATTTCGGTGGCTTATCTTGTTGAGCTCCTCACCTACCCACGTCGGCAGTTTCCAATTATCACCCGAAGCATAAAGACTGTCCAGCGCTCCTCTGTAAGCATTTGCCGTAACGGCAACATAATACTGAGACTTTGCTCTTCCCTCTATTTTAAGGCTCCCTATTCCCGCCTGTTGCATCTTTTGCAGATGCTCTGCCATACACAGGTCATTTGCATTTAATATATATGTGCCCTTATCGGTTTCGGTGATATCGTAATGCTGACCCTCGCGATTGGTTTCCACAAGAGAATAAGACCAACGGCAGGGCTGCGCGCAATCGCCACGGTTTGCATCTCTGCCTGTCATATAGCTTGAAAGCAGACAGCGCGCCGAAAATGATACGCACATAGCGCCGTGTACAAAGCATTCTAAGGTCAGCTCCGACGGAGTTTTTGCTCTTATTTCGGCTATTTCGTCCAGTGACATTTCGCGTGCGATTACAACACGCTTTGCACCGAGGTCATAATAAGCATTTGCTGTTTCAAAATTTACGATGCCCGACTGTACTGATACGTGGAGCTCGCACTTTGGCGCATATTTTCTCACCATCTGAATAGTACCAAGGTCAGCTGCAATTATCGCGTCTGCACCAAGGTCCTGCACCTGCTCTAAAAACGCAGGTATTCTCACTATCTCATCGTTATGCGGCAAAGTATTACAGGCGACGTGCACCTTAACGCCGTGCGCGTGAGCATACTTAATACCCTCACACATATCCGCCTCGCCGAAGTTGGAGGCGGCAGTCCTCATACCGAACTCCTCGCCCGCAAGATAAACCGCATCCGCGCCAAAATCAACCGCCGTTTTAAGGCGCGTCAGATCTCCCGCAGGACAAAGCAGCTCCATTTTATTATTCATACTTCTCCTATCCTGCATAATTGCCCTCACGCATCAGACGGTTCTGGGTGTTTATATGTGCATTCAAAGTCTTATTATAATAGAATTTCATATTCTTATCAGTTATGAAATAGTAGTAATCAGGCTGTGAGGTAGAGGGCTCAAGCGCAGCCTTTATTGAATCAAGGCTGGGAGAGCAGAGAGGTCCTATCGGAAGTCCTGCATTTTCGTAGGTGTTATATGCACCTGAGCCATACGGATAATCTCTTGTTGGGTTAGACTGAAGATATGCCTGATCGCCCCAATCGCGAAGACGGTTGTAGAAAACCTCGGCAACCTTCTGCTTGTCCTCAAAGCTCGCGCCGCCTGCCTCAAGCTCGATTATTGAAGCCATAGTCAGTATTTCGTGCACACTGCGGCCACGGCTTTCGGCCTCTGCCCTCATTTCTTCAGAAAAGCGCACACTCATAGTTCGAAGCATTTTGTCAATTGCGAGCCGCGCGCACTCCTCGGGGTTGTCGTAATTGTAAAATTCATAAGTATCAGGGAAGAGATAACCCTCAAATCGCCACTGTACCGACTCATCGGGAATATCCTCTATAAAATCATAGTTATACTTGATCTCCTGAATGGCTTTTCGCAGCTCCTCCTTGTTTCCGACATTTTCGGCTGCAAGTAGCTCGATTATATCATCGACACTAGACATTTCGGGGATCATTATCGTAACCGTCGTTATCTCGGCACCGACATGAACTAGCTTAGTTGCGATTCCCGAGTATCCGTCCTCATCGCTGATAATAAACACACCTGTCTGGTAGCGCTTATTATAGCCTTTAACCACTGAATATGTCTTAAAGAGAAACTTGCTCTGTATAATATTGTTTTCGTGAAGTATATCTGCTATATCCGAAAGATTGCTCCCATCAGGAATTTCTATACTGTACTCGTTTCCCTTATTAGGACCTATTCCGAGAAAGTCCGACGCGCCGACCAGCAGACCTGCTGCAAGTCCTACCGAAAAGATAATTATAACAAGCACCCAAGCGACTGATTTAATTGCTTTATAATTCATCTTGCTTTTCTTCTCAGGCTGCTCTGTATTCTCATCCTCAGCAATAGAAAAGCCTTCACCGATTATAAATTCATCAACTAATACTTCAGATTCGTTCAAAGGCTCTCTGTTTTCGTGGTTATCCATTAATATCACCTTATTTTCTGCAGGTTTTTATCTTTAAATCTGTAACTATTATATCTACCGAGCGGTCATATCTTCCGTGATGCATATAAGGTTTGAGCTCATCGGAATAGCATATGCCAGCGCTTTTTCCCGTAAATCTGACCATATAGCGGTCATAATAACCCTTGCCGTAGCCAAGCCTATACCCCTTCATATCAAACTGCATACCTGGGACTATCATAAGACAGTCAGAAAAGTCAGTTACGACAGGCAGACTGTCATCCGGCTCCAAAACCGAAAAGCTACCGGGAGAAAGCTGTGAAAATGAAGTGATATAATGAAACTCCATATCACGCGTATCGGGAATACAGCGCGGAACCGCCACTTTTTTACCGTCAGCCCATGCGTTTTCGATTATTATTGTTGTATCTACCTCTATCGAGGTCGAAACATATACAAGCAGAGTCTTGGCGGGACGGTATTCGCGGAGCGCTCTGACATTTGCCGCAATACTTCGGTCAAGTCTTTTTTTAAGCTCAGGGTCCATCAGGGCGCGACGCTGCTTTGAGCTTTCGCGTATCGACTGCTTGTACTTTCTGATATCTAACGGGTGCATTGCATCGCTTCTCCGATTTTATCCGCTGTCTCACGCGCTATGAGCTTTGCCACTATCTCCAAAGCAAATTCGGTAGCTGATCCCGCACCTTTTCCCGTAACTATGTTACCGTCAGAAACTGCGGGTTTGTCAACTGTCCTTGCACCGACAAGACGCTCCTCAAAGCCTGGATAGCAGACAGCCCTTTTACCATTTAAAAGTCCCCAATCACCGAGCACCGAGGGCGCAGCACAAATAGCCGCCACAAGCTTACCCTGTGCGGCGCATAGGCGCGTCAGTTCCTCTACACTTTTATTGTCCTTTAAATTCCACGCTCCGGGTAGTCCCCCAGGCAAAACTACTCCGTCGAGGGCATCGTTTACGGTCTCGTCTATTGTCATATCAGCTTCGACCCTTATGCCGTGTGTACCGCATATCATCCTACCTCCGACGCCAACGGTCCTTACCTCTATATCTGCGCGGCGAAGGATATCTACAGTAGCAAGAGCCTCTATTTCTTCAAAACCGTCAGCCAAAAACACATAAATCATTAGTTTTCTCCTATAAAACCTTTAAGCTTTCTTCTAAAATATCTTTCGCAATATCATCTATAGTTCTGGGTTCCCCGTCTTTTCCGCAGGATATTACATCCCATCCCGAATACTCGGCAGTAAAAAGCGCCGCCTTACGGCAGTTTTCAAGATACTCAAGGTCACTTTCGTGAATATCCTTATGACCGCCGTTAGCATCATAGCGTTTATCCATAAGCTTCTGAGAAATTTCGGTGGGCATGTCGAGGAATATGACCTTGTCGGGAGCAGGTATACCAAGCTTTTCATACTCAAACTCATAAAGCCAGGAAAGAAACTCCTCCCACGCGCTTTCGGATAGCTTTGAACACTGATGTATAGCGTTAGAGGTCGTGTACCTGCCCGAAACGATGAGCCCGCCACCGTTATAATACTCTCCCCAATCCTTCTTAAAGGAAGCATATCGGTCGACAGCATAAAAGCTTGACGCCGCATAGGCGTTAACATCATCGGGTTTAGATCCAAACTGACCCGCAAGATACATTTTAACAAGCGCTGAGGAATCGTCCTCATAATTCGGGAATGATACCCAGCGGCAATCAATACCCTTTTCCTGAAGATTTTTAAAAAGAATATCAAGCTGGGTAGATTTTCCGCTTCCGTCAAGTCCCTCTATTACAATAAGTTTACCCATAACTATGTGTTATCCCTCATATTTTTGTAATATTCACGTACCTCTTTTATCTTGCCGCAGGTCATCTTTCCCTCGGGGCATCCGCCGCGAAGACAGGACGGTCCCGCATTTTTAAAGAGATTCGGTGCAACAGCGTTTACAAGCGTAAGCATCTGGTTTGCGACATCCTGAATTTCCCACTGAGCGCGGTTGCAGCAGCGATGACGGAAGAAATTCTGAAGACTTCTCGCATTCATCGTGACGACCATCTTGGTGTCGCAAGCGTTAGGAAGCACAAATCTCGCATCCTCAATAGCCTTTTTCTCAGCGGCGCGGTCTGCTGATTTTTCGTCCTTGCCTTCGGCTAAAAACGTAGCCTTATGCTTTGCTTTGAGAACCTCGGCTATTTTTTCATAATACTCCTTATCCTTCTGCATAGCCTCATTAAAAAGCCTTAAAGCCTCAGGCTCTGCGGCAATTTCAGGAGGAGTAACAAATTCGAAATCATTCTCTGCAACATATCTCTGGCTTTGAACCGAGAATGAAGCTATTCTGTGTCTGGTGATCTGTGCGAGCAGTGCGCGTGATACTCCCTCAATTCCAAAGGTGAAGCTTGCGTGCTCTATAGGACTTTCGTGTCCGATTTCGGCAAGCATCTCAACAAAGGATGCCGCTCTTTCATCCGTAAGACCCTCTCTTATTCCGTCAATATCCGTAGCTGAATAACAGAGCTTTGCAGCCGAGGCTACGGTATGCTCAGGGCTTGGTGTATAAGCAAGAAGAGTAACTTTAGCCATTGTTATTATCTCCTTTAGAGTATATATATCAGTATTATATCAAACTTTGTCCGTTCTTGCAACAATCGGTTTTAGTAATTCTGCTTATTCTTTGACTTTTAATAAAAAATTAAAAAAGAGCCAAAAAACGACAATTTTTTTCTTGTAAAGATAAAAATATGTGTTATTATATACTATATAGTATTTTCAAATTTCACAGAGGAGAAGAGTTTATGGCAACAATCGATCTGACCCACGCACCCTACGGTGACCTTGCTATCATCAGTATGAAAGGCACCGAAGAGATCGCTAAGCAGGTAGACTATTACCTTATGCAGTGGCGCGGTACACCGTCTGAAAAATCCTTCGTCATCCCTGCAAACTGCCCCCGTTTCGGCACAGGTGAGGCAAAGGGCGTTTTCAAGCACTCGGCACGCGGACTTGACGCTTATATTATCTGCGACTGTTTCAACCACGGCGTAACATATAAAATGTACGGCAAAGAGGTTCCGATGAGCCCAGACGATCATTATTCGGATCTGAAGCGTGTTATCGCATCCCTAGGCGGTAAGGCAAGACGTGTCAACGTTATTATGCCGATGCTTTATGAGGGACGTCAGCACAGAAAGACCTCAAGAGAGTCTATGGACTGCGCTTTGATGCTTCAGGAGCTTACCGCTATGGGTGTCAAAAACTTCATTACCTTTGACGCTCATGATCCAAGAGTTCAGAACGCCATTCCGCTTGACGGCTTTGATAATGTCCAAGCCGCCTACCAGATGATCAAGGCTCTGCTCCGCAGCGTTCCCGACATCCAGCTCGACGCCGAGCACACTATGATCGTATCTCCCGACGAGGGCGGTATGGGCAGATGTATCTACTACTCCTCTGTTTTAGGACTTGACCTCGGTATGTTCTATAAGCGCCGCGACTATTCAACCATCGTTGACGGAAAGAACCCGATCGTCGCTCACGAATTCCTCGGAAAAGATGTTACAGGAATGGACCTTATTCTTGTTGACGATATGATCTCTTCGGGAGATTCAATGCTTGATATCGCCGCTAAGATGAAGGCAAAAGGCGCAAGAAGAATATTCATCTTCTCTACCTTCGGTCTTTTTGTAAACGGCCTTGAGACCTTCGATAAGTATTATGCCGATGGTCTTATCGATAAGGTATTTACAACAAACCTTATATATAATACTCCTGAGCTTCTCTCGCGTGAGTGGTACTGCAATGTTAATATGAGTAAATATATTGCTCTTCTCGTTGATACCATCAACTGTGATAACTCGATCTCAAAGCTGCTTGACCCTGCTGACAAGATCCATAACGTCGTTGCTAAACATAAAGGCGAATAAGTTTAAAAGGACTTTGCAAACGCAAAGTCCTTTTTAGTGGTCTGTATTATAAAAAAGTACAAAAACTACTCTTCCTTACCTTGTCTTTTTGTGGTAAACAACAGTTTTTAACACAAAAACAGTTTTTTCGAAAAAATGTCTTGAAAAACTCCCTGATTAAAGGTATAATAACAAAAAATTAATCATTCTGTATGACGCTTGCAGGAAAAAGCACACACTTACCGAAGGAGTAACACTCTCAGGTTTCCGAAATTCTCGGATGAGGACTGTAAGCTGACAGGGCTTTGGAGAAGCTCATTAAATTGAGTGCCGAAGGTGAAAACGCAAAAGCGTGAATCTCTCAGGCAAAAGGACAAAGTAACACTTTACAGCTGATAAAAGCCGCAATGGGTTATTTTGCCTTGCGGTTTTTTTATTTTTCCCGAAAGGGTTTATATTAAAGGAGAATTTTAAAAATGGAACAGAAGCTTTTGGAATTTTTTCAAAAAGTAAACAGTTACCTTACCGACTACGTACTTATCATACTTCTTGTCGGCGTAGGTATCCTCTACACGGTAGCGACCCGATTCGTTCAGGTCCGTTGCTTCGGCGAGGGTCTTAAAAAGCTTTTCGGCAACTTTAAGCTCCGCGGCGGCAAGTCGAATGGCGGTATGAGTTCTTTCCAGGCTGTTGCAACTGCTATTGCGGCACAGGTCGGAACCGGTAATATCGTTGGAGCCTCTGGTGCTATACTAGTTGGCGGACCCGGTGCGATCTTCTGGATGTGGATAATTGCTTTTTTCGGAATGGCTACAAACTACGGTGAAGCTGTGCTCGCTCAGGAAACACGCGTCGTAGACCCAGACGGTACCGTTCACGGCGGTCCTGTTTACTACATAAAGAAAGCTTTTGGCGGCAAGTTCGGTAAGTTCTTATCTGTATTCTTTTCTGTTGCCACTATCCTTGCTCTCGGCTTTATGGGTTCTATGGTTCAGTCAAACTCTATTGCCGAAGCTGTTCACACAGCAGTAGGAATCGATCAGTGGATCGTAGGTCTTGTCGTTGCTGCAGTTGCCGCCTTCATCTTTGTCGGCGGTGTTAACCGTATCGCTTCAGTTACCGAGAAGCTCGTTCCCATAATGGCTATCCTCTTCCTTGTCGGCGGTGTTGTTATCCTCGGCTTTAACTACAGAGAAGTTCCCGCAACCTTCGGTATGATATTCAATTATGCTTTCACTCCCGCGGCTCTCATCGGCGGTACAGCAGGTGCAGCGATCAAAGCGGCTATCAGTCAAGGTGCAAAGCGCGGCCTCTTCTCCAATGAAGCAGGTATGGGTTCAACTCCCCACGCACACGCTCTTGCAAATGTCGAAAAGCCCCACGATCAGGGTGTTGTCGCTATTGTTGCTGTATTTATCGATACCTTCGTAGTTCTTACTATGACCGCGCTTGTTGTCATTTCCTCTCTCTATCTTGGTAACGGACCTTTAGCAGGTCTCTCGGGTGAAAGTTATCTCGCCGCTACAACAGGCGACGCCGCAGTAGTTGCAAAATCAAGTGCTATGCAGATGGCTTATACGGACACTCTTCCCGAGTTTATGGGTAGCTTCGGTAACATCTTTGTTGCAATATGTCTTCTCTTCTTCGCCTTCTCTACTATTGTTGGTTGGAACCTTTTCGGCAAGCTTAATGTTCAGTCGCTCTTTAAGAATAACAAGATCGCAACCACCGCTTATGCTGTCATTTCGGTAGGCTTCATCTTCCTCGGTTCGGTTCTCAAAAACGATCTTGTTTGGGAGCTCACAGACTTCTTTAACTACCTTATGGTAATCCCCAACGTTATCGCTTTGGTCGCTCTTGTAGGAGTTGTCAGAAAAACCTCCAAGAAATCGCCTTTAGAAAAATAATATTTACCTCTCTTAAAGAAAGAGTGCAGGACTTAACGTCCTGTGCTCTTTCTGTTTTTATCTTTAATTATTCTTAGGTTCGGTAGAATAAGTGCAAAAGGCATTCTCCGCCGCTATAGCCGTACGGTTTCGTACTTTGATTTTGGAATGGGTTGAGCAGAATATATGCAGCAAACATTTCCTACGAGCGAAGATGTATCAAGATACCTCGAGTGAGGAAAAATGCTTAGCAAAAAGACCCGTGAAAAATCACGGGTCTTTTGCGTTCTGGGTTAATTATGCCAACCAAAAAATGTTAGATAGCAAGTCTTTCAGCCATATCGAAGAGTTTCATATCCAATCCTTTGGTCATATTGAGTGCTTCAAATATATCCTTGTCTCCGATAACATTGTTATTGCAGGTAACAACACGGTTACCGATTCCGTTTGCCAGAAGATCCACTGCATAATCTGCCATCTTGGTAGCCATTACGCGGTCACGTACAGTAGGAGCTCCGCCTCTCTGGGGATGACCGATGATAGTGGCTCTGGTTTCAATTCCTGTTTCCGCCTCTATTTTTTTAGCTAGCTCTACCGAGCCGCCCACGCCCTCTGCTACTACGACGATAAAATGCTCCTTACCTGTCTTACGGACAGTTTTGATCTTCTCGATGACCTCAATATCAGGATTCTGATTCAGCTCGGGCACAAGAACTGCAATGGCACCGCAGCTGAGTCCTGTCTCAAGCGCAAGGTGACCCGCATGTCTGCCCATAACCTCAACGACCGAACAACGAGCGTGTGAACGGCAAGTATCGCGAAGCTTATCGATAAGCTCTGCAACTGTGTTCATAGCAGTATCGTAGCCAATAGTATATTCGGTAGATGCGATATCGTTATCAATAGTTCCCGGAACACCTATGCAGGGAATTCCGCGTAGGGAAAGGTCGCGAGCTCCTCTGAATGAGCCATCACCGCCAATTACGACGATACCATCGATGCCTTCCTTTTTACAGGTATCGATAGCCTTTTGCATTCCTTCTTCGGTCTTGAATTCAAGACAGCGCGCAGAGAAAAGGTCCGTACCGCCCTTATTTACGATATCCGATACCGCACGTGCGTCCAACTCCTTGATCTCACCGCTCATAAGGCCTGCATAGCCCTTATAGATACCCTTAACAGTAAGTCCTCTTGAAATAGCGCCTCTGACAGCTGCACGAACGGCAGCATTCATACCCGGAGCATCTCCTCCACTTGTTAATACGCCTATAGTTTTCATTGTTTACATCTCCGCCTTAAAAATTTGCAATTTTCACTTATTATATAACATTATTTACCATTATTCAACAAGTTTTACATTATTTTTATCAAGTTTTTTTTCGAGAATACAAATAAGCTCGCCCTCAGGTCTTATCCACAGCTCCCGCGGTGCCAAAAGCCTTTTCCCTGCATTATCGACTATATATACAGGCATATCTCCCCGATACTTTGTTATTATAGCTTTTATTTCCTCAAGTATCTCAGTCTCTACGCTCTTTACACGAATATAAAGACCCGCCTTAACCTTCCTCTGAGGCATCGGCATATTAGCCGATGCTGATGAAACAGCCGTAAAGCTGTCAGCAAGTATTTCGGTCGGCCGGTCCTCCCTTTCCTGGATGCGTCCGCTGATAAGAACTCGTGATCCGCTTGTCAGGATATGTCTAGACTCGCTGTAGGCGCGCGAGAATGCCGTTACAGATACAGTACCCGTCATATCCTCTGCTGTTATATTTGCCATAAGGCTGTCATTTTTAGTTGTTCTCACTTTTATGGAATTTATAATAACGACAAGTTTTACCTTGGAATTATCTTCATATTTGCCTGCAAGTATATCCGAAACGCTTGCCGACCTTACGCTGGCTGCATATCCACGGTATTCTTCGAGCGGATGACCTGAAAGATAAAGCCCCGTCGCCTCTTTTTCCATAGACAGACGCACCTCAGCTGACATTTCCTCTATAGGCTCAAGCTTCATCACAGAATCAGTACCATCATCAAACAGGTCAAGCTGACCCGAGCCGTAATACTTTCTTTGCTCGCCCACTGCTGAAAGCACACTATCGGCGCCGTAAAGCATTGTGCGGCGATTGACTTCAAGACCGTCCATAGCTCCGCTTTTTATAAGACCCTCAAGAGCACGTCGGTTGAAATCCTTGCCCGAATTTCTCTCGCAAAAATCGTACAAAGAGGTGTAGGCCCCACCCTGCTCTCTACCGCTGATAAGGTTTTTCACAAGTCCCTCGCCTATATTTTTTATAGCAAGAAGTCCAAATCGTATACCGTCCTTAGTAGGAGTGAAATTTTCAAAGCTTTCGTTTACATGAGGCGGCAGAACCTTTATTCCGAGTCTGGTGCACTCATTTGTATAGAATGCTATTTTATCGGTATCCTCCTGCATACTTGTCATAAGAGCTGCCATATACTCCTTTGGATAATGGCATTTAAGGTATGCCGTCTGGTAGGAAATAAATGAATAAGCCGCGGCGTGGGATTTATTGAAGGCATATGAGCTGAATGCCGACATTTCGTCAAATATCTTTTTAGCCGCCGCTTCACTAACACCGTTATTTACGGCTCCCTTACATATAATATTGCCGTTCTCATCCTTTTGTCCGTATATAAACACCTCGCGCTCGCTCTGCATAACGTCGTGCTTTTTCTTACTCATCGCACGGCGCACGATATCTGCCCTACCCAGCGAGTATCCTGCAAGGGTACGAAATATCTGCATTACCTGTTCCTGATAGACTATACAGCCATAGGTTACGTCAAGTATCTCTTTCAGCAGAGGAGTATCGTATTTTATATCCTCGGGATGATGGCGATTGTGGATATATTTGGGGATAGAGTCCATAGGACCCGGACGGTAAAGTGACAGAATAGCCGTAAGGTCCTCTATCTTCTCGGGTCTGAACTGACGCAGAACATTCTTCATACCATCCGATTCAAACTGGAACACACCGTCGGTAAAGCCGCCTGACATAAGCTCATAGGTCTTTTTGTCCTCAAGTGATATTTTATTAATATCAAAGGTTGGATTGGTCCTTCTTATCTCGTCCTCTGTGTTTCTTATAATAGTTAAGTTGCGAAGACCGAGAAAATCCATTTTGAGAAGTCCAAGCTCGTCCAACGCAGTCATCGTGTACTGAGTTACGACCGATTCGTCATTTACGGCGAGAGGGACATATTCGTTCACAGCGCGGTCGGATATAACAACACCTGCCGCGTGGGTAGATGCGTGGCGCGGCATACCCTCGACCTTTTTTGCCATATCAACAAGCTCTTTTACTTCAGGATCGCTGTCGTATTCCGCTTTGAGTTCGGGAGATGCTTCAAGTGCTTTTTCTATTGTAATTCCGAGCGTTCTCGGTACAAGCTTTGCAATTTTATCGCAGACCGCATAGGGTCTGTCAAGCGCTCTGCCGACATCCCGAATAGCGTTTCTCGCCGCCATTGTACCGAAGGTAACTATCTGACTTACCCTGTCAGCTCCGTATTTATCTACAACATAATCTATGACCCTCTGACGGTTGACATAGCAGAAGTCAATATCAAAGTCAGGCATTGATACACGTTCGGGATTTAAAAAACGCTCAAAGAAGAGACTGTATTTTATAGGGTCAATGCCCGTGATACCGATACAGTATGCCGCGAGCGAGCCTGCGCCCGAACCTCTGCCCGGTCCTACGGGAATTCCCGAACGCTTTGCGTAGTTTACAAAGTCTTGAACTATAAGGTAATAATCTACATAACCCATACGGTTTATGGTGTCAAGCTCGTAGTTTAGTCGGTCTATATATTCGGTTTTGGGGTCGGGACCGAAAAGGCGGTAAAGACCATCAAAGCATTTTTGTTTAAAAAATTCAAAATGGTCTCGGTCTCCGATATCAAAAACGGGCAGCTTTATCTTGCCGAATTCAAAATCAAAATTGCAGCGTTCTGCAATTCTGACAGTGTTCGATATAGCTTCAGGAGTGTCGCCGAAAAGCCCTGTCATCTCCTCGCCGCTCTTTAGGTAAAACTCATCGTTTGGAAAGGTCAGCGGATTATCCTCGTTTACAGTCTTGCCCGTCTGTATACAAATGAGCACCTTCTGCATTTTCGCGTCCTCTCGGCGGACATAATGTGCATCGTTGGTAGCAACAAGCGGTATTCCCGTTTCCTTTGCTATCTGCTTTATAAAGGGGTTTATCTGTACCTGCTCCGACATACCGTGATTTTGCAGTTCTAAAAAGAAATTATCTTCACCAAAGGTATCTCTGTACCATAAAGCGGCTTTTTTTGCCGCCTCGTAATCATTATTGATAAGTGCCGAAGGTATCTCGCCTGCAAGACATGCAGACATAGCGATAAGACCCTCGTGGTATTTTGAAAGCAAATCTTTGTCCACACGCGGCTTAGAATAAAAGCCCTCTGTGAAGGATAATGACACCATTTTAATGAGGTTTTTATAACCTGTTTCGTTTTCGCAGAGCAGCACCAGGTGATTATATCTTGCGTTACTGCTTTTCTCCTTATCAAAACGGCTATTAGGTGCCACATATACCTCACAGCCGATTATCGGTTTTATTCCTGCCTTTTTTGCCGCCTTATAAAACTCTACCGCTCCGTACATTACACCGTGGTCGGTTATAGCGACCGCAGTCTGCCCCATATCCTTTACTGCAGCACAAAGCTCCCTTATACGGCAGGCGCCGTCTAAAAGGCTGTATTCCGTATGAAGATGAAGATGTACGAAGTCCATATTATTGTACCTCTTTTGAAAGTTCTATAAGCTTTGCAAATCTGTGATTAAGTCCCGAGCGGGTAAGTCGATTGCCCGAAATACGGCACAGTTCTGAAAGAGATGCTGACTCATTTGCAAGCCTCAACCCCGCCGCCTCTATAAGCTCGTCCGACAGAAGCTCAAGTCTACCCGCAGCCTGTAGCTTTTTAATAGCCTGTGTCTGCAAAAAAGCCGCGTCCGCGCTTTTCAGTATATTTCTGGTCTCACAGTTATTTTTTCGATTAATTTTATTTTTCATACTCTTATAAATCTTTACATTTATAAGACTCAGAGTTTCATTAGGCGCACCCATAAGGGTCAGCAGATCCTCAAGCATAGTGCTGTCTTTTATGTAAACGATGCTTTTACCTGCTCTCATCGTTATTTTTGCGATTATTCCCCGCGACAAAAGAAGCTCGGCAAAGTCTTCGGCGATATCTCTTTCTTTAAAGGAAAAATCTATTCTGTATTCACGCTGAGGGTCACTCATCGTGCCTCCTGCTAAAAATGCGCCTCGCATAAAGGCACCTACACTGCCCTCTGTCTTCAAAATCCCGCTTTTAAAGGTAACGGGCTCGTCCTGTCTGTACCCCAACCGATACATTATCTTTTTGCGGTCGGCTTCCGACTCTACCGATGCCGAAAAGATTCTGCGGCTTGTCCCACCCTCGCGGATATCGGTAATAACGTCGAAAGATCGTCTTATAAGGCTGCAAAAGTATTCCGCCGCGGCGCGCGAGCCTGTCTGAAACAGTATTTTATCAAATGAAAAAGACCGACTAAGCATCAGCATTCCGTAGCACTCGGCTTCGGTGTGTCTGTCCGACGGTCTTTTATTGCATAGCTCTTTTTTTACATCGGATGTAAATGACACGGTTTCACTCCCTATTATTTTCCGATATGGATAACCTCGGTTTCGAGCTTTATGCCTTTTTGCTCATAAACCGTCTTTTTAATACCTTCGATAAGCCTAAGCACATCCTTACAGGTTGCTTTGTTTTTATTGATAACAAAGCCCGCGTGTTTTCGGCTTACCTCAGCGTCACCGACCGAGTAGCCTTTAAGTCCACACTCGTCAATAAGCGCGGCGGCAAAGTATCCTTCGGGCCTTTTAAAGGTGCTGCCCGCGCTCGGGAAATCAAGCGGCTGAGAAGTCTTTCGCTTTTGCATTAAAGTATCCATTCTTTCGGATATTTGGTCTTTATCTCCTTTTGAAAGTGCGAACATAACACCTGTAATTATCTCGTCTGTATCCGTATATACACTGTGTCTGTACGAAAGCGCAAGCTCGGCGTTATCTCTTTTAATAACGGTATTATCTTTAAGGCTTTCAGCAAACTCTACCACCTGCGACATTTCGCCGCCGTAGGCTCCCGCATTCATATAGAGCGCACCTCCGACGCTGCCCGGTATACCGTAAGCAAACTCAAGACCCGAAAGTCGGTTATTTTTAGCAAATACGCATACCGCCGTCAGCGAAGCTCCTGCCGCGGCATAAATATGTGTTTCATCAACAAGCTTTATATCCTTCATCTGAAGGGTGGATATAACTATCCCGTCTATTCCGTAATCCGACACAAGCAGATTGCTTCCGTTGCCTACAACGGTTGTATTAATGTCGTTTTCTTGTGCCGTATTTATAACAGCCGCAAGCTGTTCTGTGTTTTCAGGCTCGACAAAATATTCCGCCGCACCGCCTATTCTAAAGGAGGTATGCGCACACATAACTTCATTCTTTTTATATGAAACTTTAAGTTGGTCAAGTATTCTGTCGATCATATTTTCTCCCATCAATGTAGTTTATCAAGAAATGCGGCACCGATGATTCCTGCATCATTTCCAAGCTCTGCTGTAACGACGATATCTCTCTCATCGCCTCCGTAAAGCTCTTTTTTAACAAGCGCATTTACGGGACGGGTAAGATTTTCCTTTTCATTTGATATTCCGCCGCCTATACAGATGAGCTCAGGCTGAAAAATATTTATCATATCGGTAATTCCGACCGCGATATATTTAAAATAATTATTTACGACCTTTGTGGCAGAGCTATCGCCGCGACGCCAAGCCTCAAAAGCTGTAAGACCGTTAACATTATCAATATTTCCGCCGCAAACCTTCCACATAAGGGAATTAAGGTCTTCCTTCATAGCCTTTTTGGTTTGGCGGATAAGCGCAGTTGCCGAAGCATATGCTTCCCAGCATCCGCGTCTGCCACAAGAACAGGGCTCGCCATCCATAGCAATAACCGTATGACCAAGCTCACCGCCCGAAAAGTTGCTTCCCGAATATACCTTGCCGTCAATTATAATACCGCCGCCGACACCTGTGCCAAGGGTAACCGCGATAAAGTTTTTGGTATTTTTCCCTGCGCCTGCTAAAAACTCGCCGTAGGCGGCAGCGTTAGCATCATTTTCGATATAAAAATCAACGCCTACGCGCTCTTTCAGCATACTGCAAAGCGGAACATCGCGAAACTGCAAATTATTTGCATACTTTACCATTCCTTTGATAGGGTCGACCGAGCCTGGGGTTCCGATACCCATAGCGGTTATATCCTCTACCCCTACACCTGCGTTTTTAATTGCCGCAAAAGCGGCAGCAGCCATATCGTCTGCGATCACCTCTGCGGGACGGGGCGCGTTGGTCTTCAGCTTGCCCTTACCGATTATCTTATAATTTTCATCTACAACGCCTGCAACTATATTTGTTCCACCTAAATCTATTCCTAAACGGTACATAATTATAACTCCGAATTTTTCCTAAAACGCTTCTATTTCTGTATCCTTCACTTCGGGAGCTTCAGCACCCATACCGAGTCTGCCGAGCAGATCAGCCGCGGCATTGTAGCCAAGCTTCTTCTGACGGTTGTTCATTGCAGCGACCTCAATGATGACCGCAAGATTTCGACCGGGTTTTACAGGAATAGTAACTGAAGGTATGGACATTCCGAGAATCTCGGTAGTCTGCTCCTCAAGACCCATTCGGTCATAGACCTTTTCGGAATCCCAGGGTTCGATATTGATAATAAAATCTATCTTTTCGGTCAGCTTAACAGCACCCACACCGAAAATTCTTGATACATTAACTATTCCGATGCCGCGAAGCTCAATAAAATGCCTTATGTTATTGGGTGCGGCCCCCACAAGAGATTTACTGGATACTCTGCGTATCTCGACCGCATCATCTGCAATAAGACGGTGACCTCTTTTTACAAGCTCTATCGCCGTCTCGGATTTACCGACACCGCTCTCGCCGAGCAGAAGTATTCCCTCACCGTAAACCTCTACGAGAACACCGTGACGTGTTATACGGGGTGCAAGGGACAGATTAAGAAAAGCAATAAGCTGAGCCATAAAAGAGGATGTAGCCTCTTCTGTGCGAAGCAGCGGAACACCGTACCTCTCGGCCGCCTCATAAAAGCCCTCCAAGGTCATATTTCTCGAAATAATGACCGCCGCGGGCTTTTTAGAGAAAAATTCTTCAACAAGCTCAAAATACTTTTCGGTTTTAAAGTGCTTTATAAAGCTCTCCTCGCTTCGTCCGATTATCTGTATACGCGTATTGTCAAAATACTCATAATACCCTCCGAGCTGAAGTCCGGGACGGTTTATATCATTATTACTTATTCTTATCTCCTCGGGCTCTGCGGGAAGATAGATGGTTTCGAGTGAAAATTCCTTTATTATTTTTGATAATTCAACCGTATATTCTGCTGCCACAAAAATGCACCGCCTTTTAAACGATATTTACTTATTTTATATTATATATTATATCCGCTCAAATTCAAAGATTTTTTTGATTTTTCTTGATAAAATTTGTAAAGAGCTTTATAATAAACTAGAATATTTTTTCTTTAAGGTGGAATTACATATGAAGCTGGGTATCGTAGGACTTCCAAACGTAGGAAAGTCTACCCTTTTTAACGCTATAACAAACGCAGGCGCGCAAAGCGCTAACTATCCCTTTTGTACCATTGAACCCAATGTGGGTATGGTAGCTGTACCTGACGAAAGGCTTATCGCTCTTCGCGATATGTACAACCCTGTGAAGTTCACACCCGCTGTTATCGAATTTGTTGACATTGCGGGCCTTGTAAAGGGTGCTTCCAAGGGTGAGGGACTTGGAAACAAATTTCTTTCTCATATACGCGAGGTGGACGCTATCGTTCATGTCGTCCGCTGTTTTGAGTCGACCGATATCATTCACGTTGAGGGCTCTGTAGACCCCGCGCGCGATATTGAAACCATAAACCTTGAGCTTATATTCTCGGATATGGAAATGGTACAGCGCAGACTTGATAAGTCAGCCAAGGCATTAAAGGGAGATAAATCGCTTCAGGGCGAGGTTGATTTTCTCAAAAGACTGCTTGACTCACTGGAGCAGGGTATTCCCGCCAGAGCAGTTACACCCAGTGACGATGTTGAAAAAGAAGTTCTCAACACTACCGCTCTGCTTTCTTTGAAGCCTGTAATTTACGCCTGCAATATGAGTGAGGATGATTTTGTAAACGGAATAGACTCCAACTCAAACTACAATAAGGTAAAAGAGATCGCCGCCGCTGAGGGTGCTGAAACTCTGCCTATCTGTGCGTCAATGGAGGCTGAGATATCAAGCCTTGACGAAGAGGAAAAGATAATGTTCCTCTCCGACTTAGGACTTGAGCAGTCGGGTCTTGACCGCCTTATAAAAACCTGTTATTCACTGCTCGGTCTTATCTCTTACCTTACCGCAGGTCAGCCTGAGGTCAGAGCGTGGACTATAACACGCGGCACAAAGGCTCCGCAGGCGGCAGGTAAAATACATTCCGATTTTGAACGTGGATTCATACGCGCAGAGGTCGTCTCTTTTTCCGACCTTATGGAATGCGGCAGTATGGTCGCCGCAAAAGAAAAAGGACTTGTCCGCAGCGAAGGCAAGGAATATATTATGCAGGACGGGGACATAGTATTATTTAGATTTAACGTTTAAGTTGGCGAGACTCGAACCTGTTACGGTTTCGCTTGTCGCCTTTTCCCGCCTTGCTTGCGTTCGTTTTTGTAATGCGACAGCATTACTGCAAATTCCACACTTCGCCTTTCAGAAAAAGGCGACTGAGAGAAACTCTTCGACCTGACAAATAAGGAATTTTTTGTTCCGACGAAGTCGAAGAACGCAGTAATACCGGCGTATTGCAAGTGATGAGACAAGTTCGGGCGAAAAATTAATATTAGTCAGGCGTGACACGTTCGAGTCTCGCCAACTTAGGAGTGTACCTTTTGCCATACTTTTATTTTGATGTTTACTATATTTATCTTATACTACCTGCGCTGATAATTTCAGTAATAGCGCAAATAAAGGTAAAGTCGACCTTTTCAAAATTTTCAAAGGTTCAGTCAACGCTGACAGGCGCCGACGCGGCTGAGCAGGTGCTTCATGCCCACGGTGTATACAATGTCCGTATAGAGCGTGTTGCAGGTAATCTTACCGATCACTTTGACCCAAGGACAAACGTTATACGACTTTCTGAATCGGTTTATGATTCTGCCTCGGTTGCCGCTGTGGGTGTTGCGGCTCACGAAGCGGGTCACGCGGTACAGTATGCCCAGAGCTATTCACCGATAATTCTTCGCAATAAGATAGTCCCTGTGGTGAATTTCGGAAGCTATATATCCTGGATAGTGCTGATACTCGGCGTTTTTCTGAGTATGCAGTATCTTTTATGGCTGGGAATAGGACTTTTCGCGCTTTCAACAGTTTTCCATCTGGTTACTCTGCCTGTCGAGTTTAACGCATCAAGAAGGGCAATAGAAACCATAGACTCAAGGGCTCTGCTAAGCGATGAGCAGACAAAAGGCGCAAAAAAGGTTCTTTCAGCCGCCGCTATGACCTATGTTGCGGCATTGCTTATGTCACTCGCACAGTTGCTCAGGATAGTTTTGCTTTTCGGCAATAGAAGACGGTAATATTTAAAACAAAATACGGCACACTAATCTCGGGTGATTTTATGTGTAGTTTTATCACATTCGGATTAGGTGCCTTTTCTTATGCCCTGATTGAAATACTTTGGCGCGGTCATACTCATTGGAGTATGATGATAGCGGGCGGGCTGTGCTTCTTGTCCTTTTCGGCAATATCCGAAAAATTCAAATCAAAACGGCTTATCTACAAATGTGCTGTTGGCAGCCTTGCCGTGACCTCGATAGAGTTTATTTTCGGAATTATATTTAATATTATGCTCAAAAAACAGGTCTGGGATTACAGCGACAAGCCCTTTAATCTGCTCGGTCAGGTATGTCTGTTATTCTCTGTTCTTTGGGGACTGCTCGGCATAATAGCGATACCGCTCGCAGGTAAAGTCAGTAATACTCTTAAAGCTAAAAACCTCCGCATCGGCTGATGCGGAGGTTTTTAGCTTTAATGCAGAATGCATAATGCATAATTCAGAATTAAGGTGCCTGCGGCGCCATCTCATACGCGAAGCGTACTTCATATTGCGAAGCAATACTTCATATCCAAAGGATACTTCATAGACCTCTGCGAGGTCTACTTCATTGGCGGCATAGCCGCAAACATATCAACCGTCCTTTTGTGTTCTATTACTCTAATCTTGTTTTTCCTGATGCTCTAAAGCATATTTACAACATTGCAAAACAAGTAAATTAAAGGATATTCCGTTTTCAGCGGCGGTCTTGTTCAACATTTCAAACAGCGGTTCAGTAAACCGCACAGTACGGGATATATTCGCGGATTTAAATTCATTTTCAATCTTAAACATAATATCAACTCCTACACTAATATTATGCTTAAAACTCACTGTATTTATATAACCGTTTATGGTTGCATTTATAAGTACAATATGTTATTATACTGGTGAAATTTGTTAAAAGGTATGATTTTATGGATTATTGAGATAACTTTGTAAAGAATATAAAATATTTACGCAAACTAAACGGGTATACGCAAGAGCAGGTGGCTCAAAAAATGGGCATCACACGCGGTAATTATCAATATATTGAAGCCCAAAAATACGAGCCGACCTTTATAAATACAATTTTCCAAATTTGCAATGTTTACAACGTCACACCAAATGATCTGTTACTCGGTGACATACAATTTAATGACGAATTCACAAAGCTTGTAGAGCAAAATGAAAATTTTAAGCGTCTTACCGAAGAGCTTGCAGAGTTGAAAATTAAACTTAAATCGTTTGAAGAAAAGCTTAAAGATTACGATGTTTAAAGACCTCCGAAGCAACAGCTTCGGAGGTCTTTTATATCATTAAACTATATATCCAATTCAGCAAGAATGGTATATCCGTTTATAAAATCTATTTCGTTAGCAGTTCTTGCCGCCTCTCCCGATCCATTTTTAAGGTAAAAAGCAAGGTAGTATTTTCCGCTCTCTGAGGGGAGATGAATATCTGCTGAAATATTATGGGTCATAAGCTCACCTGAGCGCCAGTCTACAGGGTCGTGACTGTACCACTTTTCGGGGTCACCCGCCTCTACTGATGATACCACATTGTAATTCTCATCAAGCAGAGCAAAGCCGCTCTTCATATAGAATGCCGCAGCAAAGCCGTAGTTTACAAGCGAGAGGTCAAGTAACACTGTGTTGCCGCATTTTTGTTCACCGTTTATCTCAAGCTCCTTGAGAGATATTCTGTAGCCAAGGTGGTCGCGGATGAATTCATAGGGATTTCTGTGGACGTGCGCTCCCTTTTCATCGACAAACCAGGCGGGATCATAAATTATCCTTTCGTCGTTTAACCACTCGGGAGTGACCTCTTCGTTATCGATCCATCTTTGAACTACCGAATCGGGCGCAACAGGTCTGCCCTGCTCATCGGGCTCGGGCCTTGTGCTTGAGGTTTCGATATAGCTGTTCCAATGACTCATAGAGGTATATCTGTGATGAGCAGTCTCCTTTATAAGCATAAAGCCTGTGGGAGATTTTCCAATTTTTGAGGTTGAGCCTGTATGGAACATTTCACCTGACTGAGGGGTATATGCTGCGTTTTCACAGACATAGTTCCACCAATCGTTTTTAATATGAACGCCGTCGTTATCTGCTTCAAAGCACCTGTGTTCACCCTTGACGGTATCGAAATTGTGATTCCATTGGAAGCATCCCGAGCACCAGCCTAAAATATTTTGTTCTCCGAACATAGCGTCGTTATTAAAGCCGATAAGGTGCTGATACTTATAATCGGGCTCGTTCTCCAACAACTTTATGCGCATAGGTGCATAACGGAGAGTATAGTAGATCCCTGCAGGCACACAAATCTCTTCGACTACTGTTTTTATGATAGTGTCGTAATCTACAACAGGATACTGATAGTTATACGCCATCTCGCCGCCCGAGCCTATAAAGCCCGAGGACACTTTATGCAGAACATCCGCATTTTCACAAAGGAAGGGCGCTAGCTGCTTGATATGAGCGACCATAACCTCTTGTGAAGCACCGAACTCTTCGTGCTTTTGTCGGTTTTCATCGCTTACCGTCCAGTTATACTGAATCATATGATAGCCTGTTCTGAAAAGGACTTTCAGTCCGCGTTTTCTGCAGCCATCAAAGAAAAGCCTGAGAACCTCAAAAATATAATCAGGAAGTATCTCATTCTTATTGCAATCGGTAAAACAGCCCTGCAAAAGAATAAGCTTTGCTGTATAATCGGTCTTTTCGCATTTGAGATAAATTCTGTCGAACATATAATCGATAACTCTTTGATTGGTTTCAACATCAAGGTTACCGTAGAGCGTTCTTACGTCGTGCTTACCCGCGCATTTTGAATTTGAGTTATAGGTAACCGTACCATCCTCATTTCTTGTGATAAGATCACAGCAGGCACAAGCTTTTTGAGGGTCATCGGGATCCTTATGTATGGCAGAGACCACAAGCGGCATTGTTGTTCTGTAACCGCGGTCAGGGTTATTGAAAAGAAGCATATCATTGCTTCTGCCCGCAACAGACCCAACAATACCCGAGCTGTGCTTCCTCTCTTCGCCTGCGCAAAGAGGTTTATATAAAATCTTTTTACTCATCATTTTCACTCCTAAATAAAAAAATATTTGAGTCTATAAACAATTATACAATATATACAGTTTTTTGCAAACACTAATCTTAGCTATTATCAGTAAATTCTGTGACATTTTGAGCAAAATCCACTATTTCAGAAAGCTGTTCACTAAGCGGAGGGTAGCAATTAAGTTGAATTTTTATTTATTCTTTGCATTTTCCCGAGCAGTCTTTGAATAAACACATCCGCAATAATCCTGACGGTAAAGGCCGTACTCACGTGACAGCTCGATAGAGCGTTTATAACCGTTTTTCTTCTTAAAATCGGAATACAGATACGAAACACCGCATAGTCTGGATATCTCTTCTCCTATGGTATTGAGCTTTTCTGCATTTTTATATGGACTTATAGATAATGTAGTAGTAAAATAATCGAAATTATTTGTTTTCGCATATTCCCCGCTTTTCAAAAGTCGCAGACGATAGCATAAAAAGCACCTTTCTCTGCCTTCAGGCTCATCTTCCCTGCCCTTTGCTATTTTAAAAAACTCTTCAGGCTCATACTCACCTGCTATTATCTTCGCATCGGCACCGATCTTGTCCACTAATCTTTTCAGCTCGTCCAATCTGAAAACAAATTCCTCTTCAGGAAAAATATTAGGATTGTAATAGTATAATGTAATATCAAAAAAACGATTTAAATATTCCAGAACATAGCTTGAGCAGGGCGCACAGCAGGCATGAAGAAGCAAAGAAGGTCTTTTTCCGTCTGACCTTAGCCTTTCAATGACCTCCTCGGTCATAGCCGAATAGTTTTTCAAAAACTTCACCCCGCATTTATATCTAAAAGCGCATTAATTATATTATAAATTGTACACTTAATCAAGTTGTTAATAATAATTTAATATATTAGTGTTATTATGTTCGCATTAAGTACCGTTGGAGGTAAATAATGGCAAAAAATAATTTTATCAAAGATGTGAAAAGCAATATTAAAGAGAACAAGGCTACCTTTGCGGTCTATATAGTTTTGCGCGCCTTTGTTATCACTTCTATGGTCATTTCCCTGGTAAGAGGTGATTTTGAAAGCGCATTTGTATGTGCTCTCTCTTTAGCTCTTTTTTTAGTTCCTGCATTTCTTGAAAGAAATTTAAAGATAGAACTGCCTGGTGTGCTTGAAATAATCATTCTGTTGTTTGTTTTTGCAGCGGAAATACTTGGTGAAATAAATGCCTATTATGTCAAGGTACCGCTCTGGGATACTATGCTTCATACTGTAAACGGTTTTTTATGCGCCGCGGTAGGCTTTGCACTTATCGATATACTTAACCGCAATGAAAAATTTAAATTTGAACTCTCACCTCTTTATGTTGCTATAGTCGCCTTCTGTTTCTCAATGACTATAGGTGTGTTGTGGGAGTTTTTTGAGTTCGGCGTTGACAATGTGCTCAATATGGATATGCAAAAAGATGTTGTCGTAAATCACATAACCTCTGTAACGCTTGATCCGTTGCAGGCAAATAACACCGTAACCATCTCGGATATCAATGAGGTAGTAATAAACGGCGAGGCGCTCGGTGTCGGCGGATATCTTGATATAGGTCTTTATGATACTATGAAGGACCTTCTTGTAAACTTCATCGGCGCGTTAGTATTCAGCATTATCGGTTTTTTCTATATTAAAAACCGAGGCAAAGGAAAGATCGCCAAAAACTTTATCCCCACTCTTCGCAAAAAGGAAGATGCTGACGAGTTGAGGGAGCCTTGCGAATCGGAAAAACAGCAGTGTAATCTACTACCGTAGCATAATGAAAAACTGATTTTTACTTTATTAAAGCATAAGCTTGTA
The DNA here is from genome assembly GCA_045591645.1 of Acutalibacteraceae bacterium. Lineage (GTDB taxonomy): Bacteria > Bacillota > Clostridia > Oscillospirales > Acutalibacteraceae > SFWF01. The sequence continues at coordinate 46,342 of JAZNTG010000019.1, forward strand.
TATTTTTCGGCAGTCTTCTTCGGTTAGCTCCGTAAAGCCTTTAAAAGTACCCTTTCTGCCGTTTCCGTTACATATCATATCAGCAAGATACGGAATATCTTCCTCTTTTGCTCCAAGCTCGGCAAAGTTTTTCGGCATACCTATGGAAATTAGGAAGCTGCGCAGAGCCTCTATACCTGCCTTTGCGGTAACCTCGGGATTCTCAAAGTCCATCTGACAGCCCCATACTCTTACTGCGACCTTTGCGAAACGCATTACATCGTGGTGCATAACATAAGCGAATGTAGCAGGCATCGCAACAGCTAATCCCGCGCCGTGAGCGCAATCGTAGAGTGCAGAGAGTTCGTGCTCTAGCTGGTGACTGCTCCAATCCTGAGTTCTGCCGACACCGCAGGAATTGTTATGCGCCATCATTCCCGCCCACATAATATTGGCACGTGCATCGTAGTTGTTGGGATCCTCAATAACACGCGGACCCTCATGTATCATTGTAAGCAGCAAAGCCTCTATAAGTCGGTCGGTGACCTCTACCTCTTTTGTATTTGTGAGATAACGCTCGTAAAGATGCGCCATAATATCGGTAATGCCACAGGCAGTCTGATAAGCGGGCAGGGTCTGCGTGAGAGCTGGGTTTAAAATGCTGAACTTCGGTCTTACGGCATCTCCACTTGCTCCGCGTTTGAACATTCCGTCCTCGTGTGTAATAACGGTATTGGGACTTCCCTCACTTCCTGCCGCGGCAATGGTCAGTACCGTGCCGATCGGCAGAGCCTCGGTTATCGGCTTGCCACTGTAGAAATCCCAGAAATCTCCGTCGTAGACCGCTCCCGCTGCTATAGCCTTTGCGGAATCAATAGTACTTCCGCCGCCGACAGCGAGCACAAAATCTATGTTTTCCTTTCTGCAAAGCTCTATTCCCTCATAAACAAGTCCGCTTCTCGGATTGGGCATTACACCGCCAAGCTCCACATATGATATATTTTCCTTATCCAATGACTCTTTAACCCGATCAAGCAGACCCGAGCGTATGACGCTTCCGCCGCCAAAGTGGATAAGCACACGGCTACCTCCGAAACGGCGAACTAAGCTTCCCACCTCATTTTCAGTATCTCTGCCAAAAGAGAAAAATGTCGGAGAATAAAATGTAAAATTATTCATATATAATTTCCTTTCGATTAAATCTAAACTCATTATATCATACATAGATCCAAATTCAAATAAATATTAAAAGCAGATGAATTTTATTGCAAAATTCTGAAATAAATAGTATAATTTCAAAAAAGGGGGATTTTTTATGAAATGTAACCGTTGCGGCTATGAACGTACAGAGAATTTTATTTACTGTCCGCTTTGCGGAACTGATAACACACAGCCGTTTACTGCCGGTTCTGAGGCTTCTGTTTTGCCTGTAAGTCTTAATCCTGCGGCAGATCACGTGCTTCCCGTACTGAACAGTAAGCTCTTTTTAACAATTTGTATTTTGCTTACCGTAAGTTGCGGACTTGCAATTTTTGACGGAAGCTTTGACGTTATTACTATTCTGCTCACTATTTTCTCTTGGCTCACCTTTTCGCAAGCCAAGAAGGGCTTTGCCGATTCGTCAAACATCAGACGCATAAGCGGCACGGTATACGCTTTATATATAATAGAATATGTTCTCGCAGGTATTATAGCCGTCTGCGGATTACTGATCTCAGTTGTTTTCGGATTTGCTTCAGCAAATGCAGATATTTTTAATGAGCTTATATATGAATTTGAAACTGAAATGGGAGAATATTCTCAGATAACCGAGCTTCTATTCTCTGCTTCGGCGGTAATGTTCCTTGTGGTATTTGCCATTGTTGCTCTGATCGTCTTTTTAATAAACTTTTTCGGACTTCGCAGCATACATAAGTTTATCCAGTCGCTCTATCGAAGCATTGATGCGGGTCGTATTTTCTTTGTAAAATGCAGATCCGCTTGGACGTGGCTTATGGTCTTCGGCATCTTATCTGCAATATCTGCGCTCTCCTCTGCATCCTCAGCATCTTCACTAGCTCTATATTCCGAAGGCGCTATGGCGGCCGCGCTTATCGTTGCAAGCGTGCTTGTCCGAAAGCATTTTTCTGAATTCGAATAATAAAATATTAAAGGCTCGACAGAGCCTTTTTTATTTTGTCGAATAAAATATAAAAATTTTTTCAAAAAAGGGTTGCATTATCTGTCCGCTTTGTGTATAATAATATAGCACCGAATGTTTCGGCTCTATATCGCGGGATAGAGCAGTCCGGTAGCTCGTCGGGCTCATAACTCGAAGGTCGGTGGTTCAAATCCGCCTCCCGCAACCAAAAAATAAGACAGTCTTAGGACTGTCTTATTTTTTATCCAAGCCGAAGGCTTGGTATGTCATCGCCGTCAGGCGTATGTAATCTGTTCGCTTTTGCGAACTGTATGTCATCAAGGCGAAAGCCTTGTATATTCCCTCTTCGGCTTGATTACATACCACCTACGGTGGATTACATTCACGGCGTTGCCGTGATTACATGCATTTTCTGCCGAAAATGATTACATACACGCTTCGCGTGATTTGGTTGCGAAATTAAGTTTGTTATGTTATAATTTTTTCGGTGATTAAAATGGGTGAGAACTTATTATTAAAATATTCCGAACAATTAGCAACGGAAATTGAATTGCTTTGCAAAAATATTCAAGGCAACTCTAATACTGTTTTTCAAATCAGCAAATCTTCATCGAGTGTATATGCCAATATTATGGAAGCTCAATATCCGCAAAGTTTGCCTGATATGTTATCTAAATTTAAAATCGCCCGTAAAGAGTGTAATGAAACAGAAGGTTGGTTAAAACTTTTGTTTTCTACAAGCGCTATTGATGAAATAACATTCAAAAAATACAGAAACCTGTGTGGCAGAATAACAAGGATGCTTACGGCATCTTGTATAACCATAGAAAACAAAACTAAAAAGTGATTACTATTTCGCAAGGCTTCGCCTTGCTTTTTTATTTATCAACCTTTTCGGAGTCGGTTTTTGGTCCATTTCAATCATAGAACCGTCCCCTGATTGAATAGTGGTAAGCTTTATCTTTCCATTTTTCAAAGTGAAATTCAAAAGATATCATTTCTCAAAAACGACCTTTGGGGAGGACTTGAACTAAACCATATTGATTATAATGATGTTTTTTGTTATAATATTTTACAAGGCGGTGATTTAAATGAGAAATTTAGTAATTAAAAGAACAAAGAGTTTTGTGGGTTGT
>JAZNTG010000020.1:0-6098 GCA_045591645.1 Acutalibacteraceae bacterium
GACTACCGGGTTGATAGGCAGCATGTGTAAGTGTGGTGACACATTCAGCTAGGCTGTACTAATAGACCGAGGGCTTGACCTTTTTCGTTCCTCAATGGTTTGCTAACATTCATCTTTGTTCAGTTTTTAAGGTGTGATTAACATCTTAATAAGTTGGTGCTGATTGCGATGAGGGTCCACCCGTTCCCATCCCGAACACGGAAGTTAAGCTCATCAGCGTCGAAGATACTTGGCGGGCAGCTGCCCGGGAAAATAGAACGGCGCCAACACAAATGAAAACACACAGAGTAATCTGTGTGTTTTTATTTGTATCCAATCCGAAGCACTGACATGTAATTTCGCGTTAGCGAGTATGTAATCGTCGTTAGGCTTATGTCATCACGGTTTAGCGTACAGTTCCTTCGGATTGATTACATTCCACCTATCGTGGATTACATCCAACACTTCATGTTGATTACATACAATGCTTCGCATTGATTTAATGATTGAATAAACACACAGATTCCACTGTGTGTTTTCTTTAATATGTAAGATAAGAAAGGTATTCCGCTGTAGTATAGAGAGGATCTACGCATCCTGCTAAATTTACCGTACAAGAAACAGTAAAACCAATGTTATTATATGTTAGGATATATATTCTTGTTGTGTAGGTGTTGCAAGAGTGTTTTATATCGGTTTTACTAACTGTTTCTATAATATCAACTGAAATTCAATACTTAATTTCTTGAATTAATATAACAGTTATGTTAATATTTAAGTGCATACCAATGGGAAAGGCAGAAGCAAATGAACGATTATACATTTGGTAATTTTATATATACGCTCCGAGAACAGAAAGGTTATACGCAGGCAGATATTGCTGATATGCTCGGTGTTACACCTGCCGCTGTTTCAAAGTGGGAGAATGGGGATTCAAAGCCACGGATAGAGACTCTTTTTAGGCTTGCCGATATTTTAGGTGTAAAAGCTGAAGAACTTATTGCGGGACATCGGCTTCAGGATGAAAAACTTGATCCCGAAGTGGTGAATAAAATATATGAAAGATATGATCTTCTTATGAAGGTCGACTCGGGGAATACCACTTCTGTCAAGTTTAAACGGATGGTAGCTTTCTTGCTTGATTGGAACATTATAGGCTTTTCGGTGATGTTTTTAGTCTTTTTCGCAAAAACCTTTATTGATGAGAGTTCATATGTTATGAGCGATGGGGCAGTATTCTTATTAATGGGCACAATGCTTTTATATCCTGTGTGCGTTGCGCTACGTGATGTTATATTCGGCGGTAGAAGTCTTGGCAAAAGAATAATGGGACTTGCGGTAGCAGATAAAACTACAGGCAAGAAGCCGAGCGTTAGAAAACTAATATTAAGAGATCTATTCTTTTTTCTTATGTATATTGACGGCATTGTTTTAATGGTTTCCGGAAAAACAGTCGGAGATCGTGTTGCGGGGACGGTTGTAGTACCGAAGAAATTGCTGGAAGAGGACTGTAATAATAAGACAAATTTTGCAAAGATACAGGAGATAAATACTTATATAGCCCCAAAAACAAGGAATAAGAGGAATGTAGTTTTAATAACAATAGCAATTCTTATTGCGTTTGCGCTTGTTATGTTCATAATTGTTAATACGGCGTTAAACGCTGCAAAGCGAACCGAAGAATACCATATAGCGTATAATTATCTTGTTAGCAGCGAAAATTTTATCGAATCGGATTTGGAACCGGAGGATGTTAGATTGACTGGGTATTCAACCAGTCAAAATTTAACTGTTGACGGAGCCACAAGGACTACTACATTCACATTCAACGTAGGAGGCCGCTCTTATGAGGTGAACCTTGTTTATAAAGATGGAACATGGTTAATCGATACCTATGCTACAACATTTTGACAGTATAAGAGAACAGATTTTGTCTGTTCTCTTTTTTTCTTTTAATAACTTCATTTAATCGACATCACGCTTAGACATATATTTCAGTCGGCTTGGCATATAATGTAAGAACGGTATAGGGGGAATTTACTTTTAAATTACGGAGATGTTGAAAAATGAAGGAAAGCATCAAGAAAAGGGCGGGGCTTAATGAAATAGGCTGGAAGGAGCTTGTGCTTGAGGTCATGCGGCAGAGCATAGTCGCCGCTATTGCCTTTGCAGTCACTACAGCAGAGGTTTTCGGGCAGTTGAGGCCGTTCGGACTGTCTTTCCTTGCTGCAGTACCGAGCGAATATCTTGCACTTTCAGCATTTGGTGCAGTTTTAGGCTATCTGATACCGTTGTCCTCATCATTGGGCTTTCGGTATTTTGCCGCGCTCTTTGCCATTGTTGCTATAAAGGCGCTGCTATCGGCAGTAACCAAGTACGCTTCGCGTCCGATATGCTCATCCCTTATCTGCCTTGCGGTCACTGTATCAACTGGGCTTGTTGTAACAAGCGGTAATACAGGGGGGATGCTTCTGTCTGTAGCAGAGGGAATACTGGCAATGGGCGGCACCTATTTTATCAACCGCACCTTCAAGGTGGCGGGCCGTAAAACATCCGGACTTCGTGGGGAAGAGCTTGCTTCAGCACTTATTACTATCAATATAGTATTTATGGGCTTTATGAGCATTTCTGCAGGGGATATTTCGTTCGGAAGAATACTCTCAGCCGCTTTTGTGCTTATAGCTTCTCGCTACGGACAGACAAATGCGGGTGCGATCAGCGGTATTGCGGCAGGCTTTTGTGCCTGTCTTGCAACGGGAGATTCGCTGGGAATAGCTGTGCTTGCACTCGGCGGTCTTATGGCGGGGATATTTGCCGCACACGGGAAATATATTCAGGTTTTTATGTATATAATCGCTACGTCTGTCGCATCGGCGCTCGGGAGCAGCTTTGTTGTGTCGGTTGGTTACTTTATCGAAGCGGCTTTCGGCGCGGCTCTGTCACTTTGCGTACCGAAAACGATCTCGGTAAAGGTCGGCAGAATGTTCTCGCCGCCTGTTAAGACAGTATCGGAAAACGGTATGAAAAAGTCGGTAACTATGCGGCTTAAATATGCAGCAGGTGCCCTTTCGGACGTTTCAGAAACGGTTGAAAACGTAGCGCGCGAGCTTGGCCGCATAAATGCGCCCGATTTCGAGACCGTTATCTCCCGAATAGAAAAGGATGCCTGTAGCGGCTGTACCCTTTGTGTTCACTGCTGGGAGCAAAAAAAGAACGACACAGTTTCTGCTGTGCTTGATATGATAAAGGCGGTAAAGGAGAATTCGGAGGATGTTGCCGCGGCGGCGCCCGATGAATTCAAAGGCAGATGTATAAGAGGGGCAAAAATGGGACAAGCGGTATACCGCCATTATTCTGATTACGCATCTCGGATAGCTGCCGAGAGCCGACTTTCAGATGTTCGTAATGTTGTGTCCGATCAGTTTGCGGGTATATCCAATATGCTGACCGATCTGGCAGCCGAGCTTAACCGCGACGAAGCCTTTGACGATCTTACGGCGGCAAAGATAGCGGCAGCTCTTAAAAATATCGATATCCGCGCCGAGGAATGTGGCTGCAGACTTGACAAATACGGCAGAATGACGGTCGAGATAATCGTAAAACCGACCGAAAAGATACGCTATAACCGTATGCAGATATTAAGGTGCGTTGAAGCCTGCTGTGACCGCGATTTCGAACCACCTGCAGTCAATGAGCTTGACCGAAATGTCTATATAACCTTGACCGAAAAGGCAGTTATTTCTGCTGATATAGGTGTATCTCAGCATTCTTGCTCGCCGTCTGGAATATGCGGTGACGCATACAACCATTTTAACGACGGCAAGGGTAGGGTGTTTATGGTGCTGAGCGATGGTATGGGCGCGGGAGGCAGAGCGGCGGTTGACGGTGCAATGGCGTCTGGTCTTATGTCGCGCCTTTTAAAGGCGGGCTTCGGTTATGATTGCTCGCTCAGTATAGTCAACTCAGCGATGCTCTTCAAATCTACCGACGAGTCGCTTGCAACGGTTGATATTTCCTGCATAGACCTCTTCAGCGGCAGAACAGACCTTTTAAAAGCGGGCGCCGCACCGACCGTTATCCGCCGCAACGGCAAAAGCGGCAGAGCGCAGTCGACATCGCTTCCTGCAGGGATACTGCGTGAGGTTGGATTTGATAAAGCGACGGTAAAGCTCCATCCCGGAGATGTAGTAGTTATGATGTCGGACGGTGCCACAAGTGAGGGCACCGAGTGGATATGCGCCGAGCTTGAGGCGTGGCGGGACGGAAGTGCTCAGGCGCTTGCAGAGCATCTCTCACACTGCGCAAGACGCCGCCGAAGCGACAACCATGAGGACGATATTACGGTAATGACCGCTATAATCGAGCGGGCGGTGTAACAAAATGCTTGAATTTACCGTTTTTATATGGTAATATAAAAATACAGTAAACAGCCGAGAGAGTTCGGCAAACCCGACAACGAGGGCAGACTGTATTTTAATCGTTGCCGAGTTATCTGTATGGCATCTTCCTATAGATTACGGCATTGAAATAAAAATATTTAAGCGCATAAGTTGTACGGGAAAACTGTCCGTCTGCTTATGCGCTTTTTGTGGCCTTGCACAAAGAGATATCGCTAAGGATTGTTTTAAAGTCTAAAATATGTTACAGGAGAAAAAGTTATGAAGAGAATAATTGTATTGTTGGTTTGTTTAGTGCTTACTGTTGTTTTTTCTGCTTGCTCTAAGGATGCAGCGAGCAGTGAGACCTTACAGACGCAAAATGAAACATCTTCTGTAGATTTGTCAAACGAGCAAGGCTCAGAAGAGACCGTTTCGACAGAAAGCACATCGTCAAATGAGGCGTCATCAGAGAAAACAAAATCTGAAGCTTCTTCATCTAAACCGACGACATCATCAAAACCAACTAAGCCATCAACGTCGGCCTCTTCCGAAAAAGGCACTTCCTCTAAAACGTCTTCGGTAGATAATACTTCGTCGAGTTCTGAAATCACGGAAGGTAACATTGTTGACGGTGTCGTCGGTAGTGTTGTAGATGTCGGCGAAAGTGAGATGGTATACGGCGAGGATTACGGCGGATTTGTATATACAGGAAGTTTTGTAGGTTATGCCACTAAAGGCGATATCTTCTATATGACGTTTACTTCTCCTAATATGTTAGTTGCGTACGACACTGCTCAGCTTGAAATAGTTTATGAAAAAACGTTGCCGGGCTTACCGTCAGAGATTCAGGTTGATGAAACTTCCTTAAGCATTGCCTACCCCGGCTTGAAAAAAATAGTTGTTTATGATAAAAACACTTTTTCACAGAAAAAGGAATATAAACTTAGCAACGCCGTCGGCTCATTCTGTATAGACGGTGATACTATCTATTATGCTGAATATGATCAGCATTGCAGGGTTTACAGGACAAGTATCACTTCAGGTGAAACTGTTGAGATAAAGAATGGAATACACCCTTTTTATTATGAGCCAAAGTTATATTTAAGCAAAGAACACGGAAAACTGTACATTGGAGAGACGAGTATAAGCACATGTAATTTATATTGCTATGATATATCCAATAATTCTTTAGTGCAAATGTATTCGATTGATTCATACAATTTTGAAAGAACCATGTTCATGATAGACGGAGAGCTTTATTGGGCGGGAATGAGATTTGATCCCGATAATCTGTCGGCTATGGGTGAATATGGAGGAGCAGGATCTAAGTATATGTATCATGTTGATGAAAACTTTGTCTTCTTAAATAGGGACGTATATCATCGAGAGAGCTATCAGCTCGTTGCCCGTGTAGAGCAGTATTTTAAATTTTTAGGGTCAACAGAAAATATGAGCCTTGTTATTGTTGAGCAAAGCGGCTATGACCATGTGGTTGCGGTAGTTCATTAATAAGCCAAGCAAAAGAATCTATTGTCCCTCGATGTATAGCTGAGTATAAGGCAGCAAGTCGTAGGACAGGGGACGGTTCTATGATTGACCAAAAGAGTGATAAGTGATATGATAAGATTGGTGATGAAGAATGGCAAGAGCAGCAAGAATAAAAAGCAAAAACGATACTTATCATATCATAATGCGAGGAATAAACCGTCAACAGATATTTGAGGATGAACAGGATAACGA
>JAZNTG010000021.1:0-10084 GCA_045591645.1 Acutalibacteraceae bacterium
TTTAAAGTCGGCTTTTTCACTAAAGACAGTTGGAATTACAGGCTCTTACGGAAAGACGGGTACGAAATATATACTCTCGAGAATGCTATCTGAAAAATACAACACACTTCACACCCCCGAAAGCTTTAATACTCCTATGGGAGTTGTCAGAACGGTCAGAGAATCTATGCGTGCCGACTGTGAAGTCTTTGTCTGCGAAATGGGCGCAAAGAAGAAGGGTGATATTAAAGAAATTTGTGACATCGCCGCGCCCGACTACGGCATTATTACTTCGGTCGGTCCTCAGCATCTTGACACCTTCGGCTCTGTCGAAGCCGTGGCTTCAACTAAATTTGAGCTTGCTGACGCTGTAGCTGACAAATCTCACATATTTGCAAACGGTGATAATGAGATTATAAAGGAAAAAGCAAAAGACACCGATATAGTCCTTTACGGTACCGACCCCTCGCTTCCCTACCGTGCCGAAAACATAAAGGGTGGCAGAGGTGGTGCAACCTTTGACCTTGTGCTGGGAAAAGAGACCGTTTCGGTATCAACTAAGCTGCTTGGCAGACACAATGTCCTGAACATCACGGGTGCCGCCGCTCTGGCTTACAATATGGGCGTTTCTCCGAAAGATATTGCTTTTGCGGTCTCAAGGCTTACTCCCGTGGAGCACCGACTCGAGATGAAAACATCGCTTTCAGGCTCTTTGCTTATCGATGATGCCTACAACGCAAACCCTGAAGGCTGTCTTGAAGCCGTAAATGTGCTCGGATCATTCGAGGGTATGCAAAAGGTCATCATAACCCCCGGTCTTGTAGAGCTGGGCGAAAAGGAATATGAATGCAATAAGGCTCTCGGCTTCGCCGCCGCTAAAGTCTGCGATAAGATAATCCTCGTTGGCAAACAAAGGTCCATCCCTCTTGCAGACGGTGTGCGCGAAGCTGACTTTAATGAAGATAACCTCTTTGTTGCCGATTCCTTTAAAAACGCTATGGAAATTTATTCGCAGTTTGCTGACAGTAATACTGTCGTTCTTCTTGAAAACGATCTTCCCGATAATTATCTGAGGTGATAAAATTATGAAAACAACAGTTGCTTTTATCTTCGGCTGCCGCTCGGTCGAGCACGAGGTATCTATCATTTCGGCCGTTCAGGCTATGCGTGCCGCAAACCGTGATAAGTATGATATAGTGCCTATCTATGTTTCCAAAAACGGCGAGATGTATACATCCCCCGAAATGTTTGAGATAGAGCCTTTCCGCGATATGAAGTCACTCATAGAAAAGAGCGAAAAAGTCACTCTCATAAAAAGCGGTAAGGATGTTGTTATGCATTCTCTCGCAGATTCGGGACTTTTCAAAAAGAAAAAACAGGACGTTGTTATAAATGTAGCCTTCCCTGTTGTTCACGGCACAAACTGCGAGGACGGAACTCTTCAGGGATATCTTGAATTTTTAGGGCTGCCCTATGTAGGCTGCGACGTGCTCTCTTCGGCTGTCGGTATGGATAAAGCTGTTTTTAAATCGGTCTTGAAGGACGCAGGTTTGCCCGTTCTTCCCTGCATTACCTTTAAGGCGAGGGAGTATACCGCCGACCGTGACGCTGTAATCGAAAAATGCGAAAAGGAATTCGGTTATCCTGTTATCGTAAAGCCTGTTAATCTCGGTTCTTCGGTTGGAATAAGCAAGGCATCTGACAAAAACGCTCTTATCGACGCTATCGACCTTGCCGTATCCTTTGCTGATACAGTGCTCGTTGAACACGCGGTATCCGCAATTCGCGAGATAAACTGCTCTGTAGTGGGCGACCCCGATGAGTGCGAAGCATCTGTCTGCGAAGAGCCCTTTATGAATGACGAAATTCTCTCTTATGAAGATAAATATACTTCGAACTCTAAGGGTGGATCAAAGGGTATGGCTTCTTTACAGAGAAAGATTCCTGCCGATATTAGTGAGGAAAAGAGTGAAGAGATTAGAGAACTCGCTAAAAAGATTTTTAAGGCTATGGGTGCTTCGGGTGTCTGCCGTATCGACTTTATAATAGATACCGAGACCGATAAGGTCTATGCAAATGAAGCAAACACCATCCCGGGCTCGCTTTCCTTCTATCTTTGGGACGCTACGGGTATGAAATATTCCGAGCTTATTGACAAGCTCATCTCACTTGCCTTCCGCAGAAACAGAAACCGCGAAAATCTCACCTTTACTATCGATACTAACATTCTTTCGGGTGTTTCTTTCGGAGCAAAGGGTGCGAAGGGAAGCAAGATGTAATGACCGCGTTACTTTTAAAGCTTTTTATAAAGCAGGATGAAAATCATCCCGATTACCGAACAAAATGCGGAAATTTAGCAGGCTGGGTAGGAATTTTCTGCAATCTTATTCTATTTGTTTTAAAGCTGACAGTAGGACTGCTCTCGGCGTCTATCTCGGTAATGGCGGACGCGCTCAACAACCTTTCGGATATGGGCTCATCTGTTGTGACAATGCTTGGCTTTAGACTTGCTTCCAAGCCCGCCGACCCCGACCACCCCTACGGTCACGGAAGGTATGAATATATTTCAGCTTTTATAGTTTCGGGTCTGATCATTATTGTCGGTGTTGAGCTTTTTAAAAGCTCACTTGACAAAATAATTAATCCCGTAGACCTTTCGTTTGGCACATTATCGCTCGTTATCCTTGTTTGCTCAATACTTATTAAGCTATGGATGTATATCTTCAACCGTAAGGTCGCAAAAAAAATAGATTCCGATGCTGTGCTTGCCACCGCCGCGGATTCGCGCAATGACGCTCTTGTCACTACAGCGATCCTTATTTCAGTTATAGTTATGATGCTGACAGGCATAAATATAGACGCCTATATCGGTATTCTGATGTCTATCTTTATTCTTTGGTCAGGTGTGAGGACCGCTAAAGAGACTCTTGACCCTCTGCTCGGCGAGCCGCTTGATATGAAAACGGCAAAGGAAATCGAGCGGGAAATTATGTCCTTTGACGGCTTTTTAGGTGTACACGACCTTATGACCCATAACTACGGGCCGGGGCGCTCGTTTGCCTCGGTGCACGTCGAGGTGCCCTGCAACACCGATATCGTAAAGTGCCACGAGCAGATAGACCTTTGTGAAAAGCTAGTATTCGAGCGTACAGGTGTCCACCTTACAATTCATATGGATCCTGTAGAGACCGACAACGAAAAGCTGAATCATGCAAAATCTGTTATTGCAGAAAGGATAAAGGAATTACATCCATCGCTCACTATTCACGATTTTCGTATGACACCTAAAAGTGATGAGCGAACAAATCTTATCTTCGATGTTGTCGTTCCCGCCGATATAAACGGAAAAAATTCGGAGCTTAGACAAAAAATCGAAGCAATAGCTAAAGAAATCGACCCGACATATTTTTGTGTGATAGAATTTGATATGGACTTTGTGAAATAATAACCTCAAACCGACGGTGGTGGTACGCCGCCGAAATGCCGATGGCATTTGAAAATATGAAATTTTCGTTTGAGAACATTGTATCTATAAAGCTGCCGTGTTGCGACACGGCAAGACTTTCGCCTTTCAAAGACCTTCGTCTTTGGCTTTATGATATAATAAGAGGACTGTATTTGTAATCAATACAGTCCTCTTTGCTTTCGTTGTTTTAAGGTTTATTACTCTTTGGAAGAAGCCTCAATGGGCGCTTCTTTTTATAATATCCCAATACTCCTTAAATTTCTGTTCAGTTTTGTTGTCGCCGAACTCATAAAATCTTGTATTTTTAAGGTCGTCGGGCAGATACTGCTGAGCCACCCAACGGTTAGGATACTGATGGGGGTATTTATAGAACTGACCCGGTGTATCATTGTCGACGCCGTCAAAGTGCTTATTCTGGAGATGGCGCGGAACAGCACCGCCCTTTCCCTTCTCAATTGCGTCCATTGCCGCAAAGACAGCATCGTGGGCGGTATTTGATTTTGGGCTTATCGCGACAAGCACGACTGCATCGGCAAGAGGTATCGCCGCTTCGGGAAGTCCTACTGCATTCGCCATATCGACAGCGGCTTTAACTATTGGAATTATCTGGGGGTAAGCCAGTCCCACGTCCTCTGCGGCACATACCATAAGTCTGCGGCAGGCGCTGGGCAGATCACCCGCCGCGAGCAGCCTTGCGAGGTAATAAACCGCGGCATCGGGGTCGCTTCCGCGCATTGATTTCTGATAAGCCGACACAATGTCATAGTGCTCGTCTCCATCACGGTCATAGCGCACCGCCGAATGAGCGAGCAGCTGCTCTGCTACATCGTCGGTCACATTCGCAACCGAGTCCTCAAGACTTGTCATTACGCAAAGCTCGAGAGTGTTAAGTGCCCGTCTTACATCACCCGAACAGCTTCGGGCGATCTTTGCAGCTACTGTGTCGTCAATATTAATTTTAATATTTTTTTCATCCTCCAAAAACCTTGCCGCACGCTTTATCGCAGGAACTACCTCGACAGGGGTGATCTCCTTAAACTCAAAAACTGTGCTTCGGCTGAGAATGGCATTATAAACATAGAAAAACGGATTTTCGGTAGTTGAGGCAATAAGTGTAATGTCGCCGTTTTCAATATACTCAAGGAGTATCTGTTGTTGCTTTTTATTAAAGGATTGAATCTCATCCAGATATAAAAGCACTCCGCCTGCGCTCTCAAAGGTGCCAAGCTCGCCAATTATCGACTTGATATCCGAGGTTGAGGCGGTAGTAGCATTGAGATAATAGAGCTTCTTCCCACAGCGGGCCGAAATTATCTTGGCGACCGTCGTCTTACCTACACCCGACGGACCGTAGAAAATAAGGTTTGGAATCTCACCCGATTCTATTATTTTGCGGAGAACTTTACCATCTCCAAGCAAATGCTTCTGACCTACCACCTCGTCTAAAGCAGAAGGTCTTGCCCTGTCAGCAAGCGGTTTCACAGACGGTTCACCTCCAAAAATTTAATGAACGGACCGTCGAGGACGCCGGTCCCTACAAATTAATATAAAGGATATTTTTTGCAGATATCTGCAACTCCGTTCTTTATATAATCCTTGTTTGCTTCAAAATCATTGATTGCGAGTGTAATATATTCTGCGATCTTGTCCATATCCTCTTCAATAAGTCCTCTGGTGGTAGCGGCAGGAGTGCCGATACGAAGACCCGAAGTGATAAATGGAGACTGAGGATCATTCGGGATAGCGTTCTTGTTGGCAGTGATATTCACCTCGTCAAGTCTGTGCTCAAGCTCCTTACCTGTTACATCGGTGCCTACAAGGTCGACAAGCATAAGGTGGTTATCAGTACCGCCCGATACGAGCTTTACACCTCTCGAAGTCAGTCCGTTTGCGAGCGCCTTAGCATTCTTTACTATCTGCTCCTGATATGCCTTGAACTCGGGTTTTAAAGCCTCGCCGAAGCAGACTGCCTTTGCGGCGATAACGTGCATTAAAGGACCGCCCTGATTTCCGGGGAAAACAGCCTTGTCGATAGCCTTTGCAAGCTCCTCCTTGCAAAGTATAAGACCGCCGCGGGGACCTCTTAAGGTCTTATGTGTGGTTGTGGTAACGATATCGGCATAAGGCACGGGACTCATATGAAGTCCTGCGGCAACAAGACCTGCGATGTGCGCCATATCTACCATAAAGAGTGCGCCGACTTCTTTTGCAATATCGGCGATGATATCGAAACGGATCTCACGGCAGTATGCGGATGCACCTGCAACGATTAATTTCGGACTGCATTCTTTTGCGATCTTTCTCATCTCATCATAGTCGATATATCCGTCGTCGCCTACTCCGTATGGAACAAAGTTGTAGTTCTTACCCGAAGCATTTACGGGTGAACCGTGGGTGAGGTGTCCGCCGTGGGCAAGATTCATACCCATAACGGTATCGCCGTGCTCAATAACAGCAGCATAAGCTGCCATATTTGCCTGAGCGCCCGAGTGAGGCTGAACGTTTGCGTGGTCAGCACCGAAAAGCTGGCAGGCGCGGTTTCTTGCAATATCCTCTACAACGTCAACATGAACACATCCGCCGTAGTATCTCTTTCCGGGAAGACCCTCAGCATATTTATTAGTAAGTATAGAACCCATAGCCGCCATAACTGCGGGAGAAACAAAGTTCTCGCTTGCTATAAGCTCGATATTGCTCTGCTGTCTTTTGTGCTCTTTTTCCATCGCTTCGCCGACTTCGGGGTCGAACTCAGAAACAAAATCGATAGACTTCATTAAATTTTCGTACATCTCATGTAACCTCCAAAACACATATGTGATAATTTTACTATAAATAACATTCAATTGCAAGATTTATCTGTATATTCTCAATTTTCTGCTGTCATATCCGATAGTCAAAAAGTATTGATTGATTTTTATAGCCGATAAGCGTATAATATGGACTGTATACTGGTATGCTTGGATTTTAGTCAACGATTTCAGCGATGCCATCCGCTTCGCCCGTTGCCGTACACGGCTGAAGCCTGTCGCTGATATGGGAAAATGTGATATTATGAAAAATATAGTCCGCAAATACATTAAATAGAGGCTTTTTTATGATTCTTAACAATGCACTTATCAAAGGCAAGCTCCAAAGTGTCGTGATCAGAGGCGGTAAAATAGCACGGCTTTCAGACTTTCCCCTATCGGACGGAATCGATCTTAAAGGAAAGCGTCTTATCCCAGGTCTTATAGATATACATACCCACGGTTGTGCGGGTGTCGATACGATGGATGCCGATTTTGCACCTATGTGCCGTTTTTATGCCGAACACGGCACTACAAGCTTCTTGCCGACAGCTATGACGATGGGTTATGACGATCTTTTAAGGGTCTGTAAGACAAAGCGTGACTTTCCCGGTGCAAATATTGTTGGTATACATTTTGAAGGACCGTATATTTCGCCCAAATACAAGGGAGCTCAGAACGAAAAGTATATAAAATCACCCAGCATAGAGGAATTCCGCCAGTTTAAGGGTGTAAAGCTTATAAACCTTGCTCCCGAGCTCGAGGGCTGTATGGATTTTATCCGCGAGATATCGCCCGACTGCGTAGTCTCTATCGGTCATACTGACTGCGATTATGACACTGCCATAGCCGCTATAGAAAACGGAGCAAACTGTCTGACACATACCTTTAATGCAATGCCGCCTATGCACCACAGAAACCCAGGTCCTATAGGTGCAGGTGTTGAAAAGCATATCTATGCACAGATAATCGGAGATCTTCTCCATGTACACAGATCAGCACTGCTCGCTGCTTATAAAATGTTCGGCTCAGACCGACTCATCCTTATATCCGACTCTCTTCGATGTACGGGACTTCCCGAGGGAAGATACGAATCGGGTGGACTTGATATTGAGCTTCACGACGGTATTGCAAGACTTCTTGACGGTACTATCGCAGGTAGCGTTGCCACCCTTTGGGACTGCGTTAAAAATGCGGCAAAAATAGGTGTCCCATTTGACGAGGCTGTTGATATGGCTAGCCGCAACCCTGCAGAAATGCTGGGCATTAACAAAGGTAAAATAGAAGCAGGCTTTGATGCCGATCTTCTTATAGTTAACGAAGAAATGGAGATTGAGACCGTTATAATAGGCGGCGAGATCTTCTATGAAAATACTCAGGAGTGATTTTAATGGATTTTCATGCAACATTAGTAATTATGGCAGCCGGAATGGGAAGCCGTTTCGGGGGTCTAAAGCAGGCTGAGCCCGTAGGCAAGGACGGACAAGCTATTGTAGACTATTCGGTATATGACGCAGTCGAAGCAGGCTTTGACAAGGTGGTCTTCATCATCAAAAAGGCAATAGAGAAGGACTTTAAGGAGCTGGTCGGCAACCGTATCGAAAAAATGGTAAAGGTCGAGTATGTTTTTCAGGAAAACGATAAGCTTCCCGAGGGATATACCTGCCCCGCCGAGCGCGTTAAGCCTTGGGGTACGGGACACGCGGTTCTCTGCTGCAAGGGCATTGTAAACGAACCTTTCGCTGTAATCAATGCAGATGACTACTACGGCAAGAGCTGCTTTAAGTCTATTTATGAAGAGCTTAAAAAGCAGACTGGTGAATACTGTATGGTTGGCTTTCAATTAAAGAACACTCTTACCGAAAATGGTACCGTTTCCCGTGGTATCTGCTCCGTAAAGGACGGATATCTTGAAGATGTTACCGAGTTTACCAAGATCGATAAGGACTGTAAGTATTATGACGGTGACGGCAACTATGCAGGCGACCTTGATCCCGACTGTCTTATTTCTATGAATATGTGGGGGCTTCAGCCTGATATATTCGATTATCTTGAGGAGGACTTTAATAAGTTCCTTGACGAGAAAATTAATGAGCCAAAGAGTGAGTTCTTCATCCCCATTGAGATAGACCGCCTTGTAAAAGACGGCATCAAAAAGGTAAGCGTTCTTGAAAGTCGCGACCGTTGGTACGGAGTTACCTACCGCGAGGATAAGCAGGGCGTTGTTGACGCAATAGCAAAAATGACCGCCGAAGGTATGTACAAATAAGCTCGGCATAATAATTGCAACAAACGTGCTCGGAAGATAAAAATCTTCCGAGCACGTTTTTATAATCTCCCTCTAACAGAGGGGAACTGCACCCTTGGTTACACATCAGAACCGTCCCCTTGTGTCCCTAGGTGTAGCTTTCCTGTAATATACCGTTTTTGGAAATTGTCAGTATATTACCGTTAGCGTCATATGTATAGCTGAACACACCCTCTGCGGTGGTGAGGGGGCGGGGATTCTCGCCCCCTCAAATTGTGCCTATTTCTTTAACACAGAGGAACCGACCCCTTGTCAAGACACAGAACCGTCCCCTGATTGACCCTTTTCGGTTTTCCACCGTTTTGGTTTCACGCTAACCGTCCCTCGTCTTACTATGATTGACAATCTAGCTGATTGATGAGTAAATATCTTGGCGGTTTCCCAAACTCTTGTTCACCTTGATAATATCCAATGCCATTCCCGCAATAGATAATGCATAATTCCCCAGTATTTGCTCGTAACGTTGCTTGTTCTAGAGAAAGCACACCAATGTAGTTATCGCCGATATAGTAAACTTCCTTGGCTTTACTTAACTGATGTAAATATGTTTTCATTTCATCCGGAGCCATATACTCCACTGATCGCATACAACTTTTTTTGAAATTCTCCGGACCAGGAAATCGTTTAATCATTATAAAATCTCTTTTTTTGGGGTTGCCAAGCTCCCAAACAATTCTATCTTGTCTGTTTTTGATAACATACAATTTAACAATTTCTATTTCAGTAATATTTATCATAATATCACCTCGGATAAAAATAATGGTCATGTAAAGAATTTCCACGTACCAATCAGACCAATCAGGGGACGGACCAATCAGGGGACGGTTCTATGATTGATTAGCTTTTCTGGACCACATAATAACTTTCCCCTGTTAATCTGCATATCTGCCTCACGCCGAGACCTTTTGTTTTCATCAAACCGATATATCCGGCTCTCGTCTTTGAATCGATTCTCTGAAACTCCGAGACGTTTTTACATTTACAGATACGATATATTACCTCTTTCGCCTCTTCATCCGTTATCTTTATGCTGGATTTTTCATCAATCTCCAAAAAAGCCATGTGTTCAGCCTGATGGCTATATTCGGCAAACTGTTCAGGTTTAATAATCGAATATAGCATCGATATGTCTACAATACCTTTTTTATCGCTCTTCAAATAAGAGTTGTAGCTACTGTACTCATACATATCCATATCGCAAATCCCTGCTTTTTGAGGGTTTTGATGGATATATCTTACACAAGACAAAAAATAACTATCATTATCAATCGGTTCACTTTTAAATCTATCCTGAAATAGGTGTCCAACTCTTCCGTATTTAGTATTGTACCAATACACAAACCTTGCGCCGATTCTTTTCATCGCTTGCTCAATAGGCTCACCATCAAATTTAAGAATCAGATGAAAATGATTTCCCATAAGGCAATAAGCGAATATCCTATATCCGCTTATTGCCCCGCATTCTTCGAGAATTTCAAGAAACTTTTCGTTATCCTGTTCATCCTCAAATATCTGTTGACGGTTTATTCCTCGCATTATGATATG
>JAZNTG010000022.1:0-16752 GCA_045591645.1 Acutalibacteraceae bacterium
CAAATTAAGTTTGATACGGGATTTTTGGGAAGTAATAAGTAAGAAGTAAGAGGTAAGAAGTTCGGTGTGGCTTCGCCACGTATTATAAAATCAATGCCCCGCATTGATTTATTTTTGCATTTATGCTATAATACACCCAAGAGGTGATTTTATGGAAATTAGAGCAAAATGCAAATATGATTTTGATTCTGTAAAAGCATTAATACATTTAACAATGTTTAAAAAGACAAACCCTAAAAAACGATTGATGTTTTGGACTGTTGCCTTTGCTATTCTTTTTGGAATCATAATTTTGGAAATGGTTGTTTTTGGCGTTGATTCAATTCTGCTCGTTTTGCTGGGCGTGGAAATAATCTGGCTAATTGTGTTGTATTTTTGCTATTTCTTTATACCTAAAATACAGTATAAATCGTTGTCCATAATGAAAAATATTGAAAACGAGTACATATTTTGTGACGATGAACTTAAAGCTTTTACAACAAGTGAAGAATATAGTGGTGAAGTTGCGATTGTATATTCTTTTTTCGTAAAAGTTTATGAAACTACAAAATATTTGTTTTTATATCAAACAAATAATCAGGTGTTTATTGTTGACAAATCTACTGTTGAAGGCGGAACAATTGAAGAAATTAGAAATAAGCTATGTGATTTCGTAAAAGATAAGTATATTCTTTGTAAATATTAAGAAAATCAGGTTTTCGACCAGTTCTTTTTCGGACACAACATCGTTGGCCACTTGCGGTCAACATCTTTTTTCGCGTTGTGAAAACATCATTGTTCGCTTGCGGACACAAAACGATGTTTTGACTTCGTCAAAAACGGTGTGATGCTTAGCATCAACTATGCTCTCCTTCGGAGAAAATTAGTGCAAAAACTACAAAGAAAAACTATTGTAAAATTGTGGGCTTTGTGGTACAATATTTTGATACATAGAGGACTTTCCAATTGCTTGGAAAGCTATGAATTTACTGTCCTTTTTTGACGGAGGTTGTTACAAAATGGATAAGCTACTTGTTATCTTAACGTCTGCGGCTTCGGTGCTTGCACTCCTTTTTGCCTTTTTCACAGCCAGAAAGGTAATAGGCTACAGTGAGGGCAACGATCTTATGAAGAAAATATCTTCAGCGATCCGTATGGGTGCCAACGCATATCTGAAACGTCAGTACCGAATAGTTCTGATATTCTTTGCAGCTATGTTTGCAGTGCTTGGCGTAATGTCAATACTCGGACTGCTTACGCCCTATGTTCCTTTTGCCTTTGTAACAGGCGGATTCTTTTCTGCTCTTTCAGGCTTCGTGGGAATGAAGATTGCTACACTTGCAAACGCAAGAACTGCAAATGCCTGTCAGGAAGGTCTTAACCGCGGACTCAGAGTAGCTTTCTCAGCAGGAAGCGTAATGGGCTTTACCGTAGTAGGACTTGGATTGCTTGATATATCTGTTTGGCTCTTTTTGCTCAAATTCGTTTTCGGTCTTGATAACGAAGCAATAACGGGTGCGATGCTTACCTTTGGAATGGGTGCTTCGTCTATGGCTCTTTTTGCAAGAGTCGGTGGCGGTGTATTTACAAAGGCTGCCGACGTTGGTGCGGATCTTGTAGGAAAGGTTGAAGCAGGCATTCCTGAGGACGATCCGCGTAACCCTGCCGTTATTGCAGATAATGTGGGCGATAATGTAGGCGACGTTGCGGGAATGGGTGCAGATCTTTATGAATCGTATGTAGGCTCTATAATTTCAGCCTGCGCGCTCGGTGTTGCCGCATTCCACACGATTGAAGCGATGGCTCTGCCGATGCTGCTTGCCGCAGTAGGAGTCGTATGCTCAATACTAGGTACCTTCTTTGTCAGGACAAAAGAGGGGGCGACTCAAAAGCAGCTTTTAGGCGCGCTGTCGAGAGGCACTAACTTCTCGGCGATAGTTATCGCTATTGCTTCCTTACCGATAGTTTATTTTGTTTTAGGTAAAGAAAATTGGACAGTGTATTTTGCAATAGTTGCTGGACTTATCGCAGGTGTTCTTATCGGTCAGGCTACGGAATACTATACTTCTGACAGCTACAGACCCACAAAAAAGCTAGCCGCAGCTTCTGAAACAGGTACAGCTACCATCATCATCAGCGGACTTTCTGTCGGTATGCTGTCCACTCTTTTTCCAATAATTATCGTAGCAGTATGCGTGCTTGTTGCATACTTCGTTTCGGGCGGTGCAAGTGACGCGTCTATGGGTCTCTACGGTATAGCACTGGCTGCTGTCGGTATGCTTTCTACACTGGGCATTACGCTTGCAACAGATGCTTACGGTCCCGTTGCAGATAATGCGGGCGGTATTGCGCAGATGGCAGGGCTTGACGAAAATGTGCGCGAGAGAACAGACGCACTCGACTCGCTCGGCAATACCACAGCCGCTACAGGTAAGGGCTTTGCTATTGGATCTGCTGCTCTTACCGCACTCGCTCTTATGGCATCATATATTGATAAGGTAAATACGATAGAAGGCGGCGCAGAAAAGATCGCTAATTTGAATATTACAAACCCAACCGTCTTAGTCGGCCTGTTCGTCGGTGCTTGCTTGCCGTTTGTATTTGCCGCACTGACTATGAATTCGGTCGGACGTGCCGCACAGAGCGTTGTTATGGAGGTTCGCCGTCAGTTTAAAGAGATCAAGGGTTTGATGGACGGTAAAGCGGAAGCTGACTACGCAAGCTGTGTTGATCTTTGTACAAAAGCAAGCCTTCGCGAAATGGTTCTGCCTACTGTTGTAGCCATCGTGGTTCCTGTCATTGTAGGCATCGTACTCGGCTGTACTGGCGTTGTGGGAATGCTTGCAGGTGCGACTGCGTCAGGCTTTCTGATCGCGGTATTTATGTCCAATTCAGGCGGTGCGTGGGATAATGCTAAAAAGTATATAGAAAGCGGTGTGCATGGCGGAAAAGGCTCCGAAAACCATAAAGCGGCGGTTGTAGGAGATACTATCGGAGATCCCTTCAAGGATACAGCCGGCCCTGCTATAAATATTCTTATCAAGCTTCTTTCGATGGTATCAATAGTGTTTGCAGCACTTGTAGTAAGCTTTTCTTTACTTTGATATAATACTTCAAAACACAAGAGCACGAATTATTTTCGTGCTCTTTTTTTGTAAATATTATACAATTTATCCTTGACTCTTCAATAACTATTTAATATAATTATAAGGCTTGTTTATATTATAAAGCAATAATTTGTCGAGAGGTTTTACATTATGAGAGAAAAGCTTGCATCGCGGTTAGGCTTCATACTTATATCTGCGGGATGCGCGATAGGTGTCGGAAATGTGTGGAGATTTCCCTATATGGTCGGAGCAAACGGCGGAGGAGCCTTTGTTCTGGTATATCTTGTTTTTCTGATCATTTTTGGCCTTCCTATAATGACAATGGAATTTGCAGTAGGCAGGGGAAGTCAGAAGAGTCCTGTACTGGCTTTTCAGCAGCTTGAAAAAACCGGTCAGAAATGGCACTGGCACGGAGCCGCAGCTCTCGTTGCAAACTATCTGCTTATGATGTTTTACACTACAGTCTCAGGCTGGATGCTTCATTATTTCGTCCTTACAGCAGTCGGAAGGTTCGAAGGACTTGATGAAAAGGGAGTATCGGGTGTTTTTGATGAGCTTATGGGACAGCCGATCACGATGACGGTCTGGATGATAATCGTTGTTATTTTTGGCTTTTTAGTCTGTTCTCTCGGTCTTAAAAACGGACTGGAGCGAGTCACAAAGGTAATGATGATAGCTCTGCTTGTAATTATGGTTGTGCTCGCGGTCAATTCCTGCTTTACTGCAGGCGCTGCTGAGGGACTTAGGTTCTATCTTGTCCCGAGTCTTAGTAATATGAAAGAGAGGGGAGTGTTCAACGTTGTTGTTGATGCTATGAACCAATCCTTTTTCACTCTTTCGTTAGGCATCGGTTCTATGGCTATATTCGGAAGCTATATCGGCAAGGAGCGCACTCTGCTTGGAGAGTCGTTAAATATCGCTGTTCTTGATACCTTTGTAGCAGTTACTTCGGGCTTGATAATTTTCCCCGCCTGCTTCACATTTGGGGTCAGCCCCGATTCAGGTCCGAGTCTTATTTTTGAGACTTTGCCAAATATCTTTAATAATCTTCCGTTAGGCAAGCTTTGGGGAAGCCTGTTCTTTGTTTTCCTGTCCTTTGCCGCACTTTCAACAGTTCTCGCACTTTTCGAGAATATCATTTCCTGCTTTATGGATCTTACCGGTTGGTCAAGAAAAAAGATAGCGTATTTGAATATCCCGCTTATGATACTGCTTTCCTTGCCTTGTGTGCTTGGATTTAATTTGCTGTCGGATATTGCTCCCTTTGGTGCGGGCTCTACTATTATGGATCTTGAGGACTTTATTGTTTCCAACGTGATGCTGCCTATCGGTTCGCTTGTATATGTGCTTTTCTGTACAAGACGATATGGTTGGGGCTGGAATAATTTCACGGCAGAAGCCAATGAGGGTAAGGGTCTGAAGGTAAAGAGCTGGATGAGGTTATGGGTGTCAT
The DNA here is from genome assembly GCA_045591645.1 of Acutalibacteraceae bacterium. Lineage (GTDB taxonomy): Bacteria > Bacillota > Clostridia > Oscillospirales > Acutalibacteraceae > SFWF01. The sequence goes on from JAZNTG010000022.1 coordinate 4,540, forward strand.
ACGGTATTCCTGTTATTGTACTCGCTATTTTTATTTGGGGAATAGCTGATAAATTCTTTATTTAAAGGTGTGCATCTATAAAATCGGGTGTGTTAGTGTTATTTTTGCACATTGAAGTAAAAAAACTGTAGATTGATGTTTATTTTGAACAAATTGTATAGGGTTTTTACGCAATAATTAATGGACAATATTGTTAATTAGTTATAAAATATTATTGTATTAGGGAAAATCGGTTTCGATTTTCTAAAATAATGGCTTAACCGCAATTAAACGGAGGTTGAATCAATGAAAAAATTAGGTATGAAAGGCAAACATGTGCTTGCTGGATGGATGTTTGTTATGCCGTGGCTTATAGGATTGGTGTTTTTCTTTATACAGCCGGCTGTAAACTTTTTGATCTATTCATTCCACGATTTCACGATGGGAGAGGGTGGTTACACACTCGAACCGATCGATAATATGTTCCAGCACTACATAGACGCGTGGGTAAACAATCAAAACTATCCCATTCTTTTTACGAATGCGTTCCAGTATTTTCTTTACTCAGTACCGATTATCGTTGTTTTCAGCCTTTTCTGTGCAATTCTTCTGAATCAGAACTTTAAGGGTAGAAGCGTTATGAGAGCTGTATTCTTCCTACCCGTTATTATAACGTCAGGTGTATTCGGAGTTATAACTACCAGAGGTATGTCTTTAGCTGAAGTAGGAACCACTGCAAGCGATTCTACGATGTTCGATGTGTCATTGCTGACTGCGTTTCTTATCGAATCAGGAATTCCTGCTAGCATAGTTGAATCACTTTCGGGTATGGTTTCTAATGTAACTTCTTTGATTTGGAACAGCGGCGTTCAGATACTTATCTTCCTTATAGGACTTTTGGCTATTCCGGAATCCTATTATGAGGCTGCAAAGGTTGAAGGAGCTACAAGCTGGGAGACATTTTGGAAAATAACCTTCCCCGTAGTTTCACCTTTCATACTGGCAAATGTTGTATATACTTTTATTACCGAATGTATGGCAACCTCGAACGGCGTCATTCTCTATGTTAACGAATTGTCCGGTGCCTTCCACTATTCACAGGCCTCTGCGATGATGTGGATGTATTTCTTGGCTATATTGTTAATTGTCGTAGTGATTTATGCAATCGGCAGTAAGCTGATGGTAAGCTCTAGATAAGGAGGAAACTTGAATAATGGAACAACCCAACAATATTCAGGCAAGGAGTAGTATAAGTGTAGCCTATTATGCAGGCCGTATGCTATTCAATGTTTTCAGATGGTTCTTTTTAATCAGCGTAGGATATCTTATTATTTATCCTCTTATCTATATGGTAAGTATGTCAATAAGAACTCCTGCCGATTATTTTGATGTTACTGTTGTATGGATCCCCAAGCATTTTACATTTCAGCACTACGAATTGGTAGTAGGGACTGTTGGCTTATGGAAACCGATGATAAACAGTATGATAGTTTCTTTCGGTTCGACCGTAGGTCAGTTGTTCATTGGAGCTATGGCAGGCTACGGCTTTGCCCGCTTTAAATTTAAGGGCAATTCATTATTGTTCGTAATGGTTATAATTACTATTATGATGCCTACTCAGATGATTCAGATTCCAAGTTATTTGACTATGATGGATCTTGATTTATTCGGACTTTTTAAGGCAATTACAGGCCATGGAACAGGCATTCGACTTGTAGATAGCTTTGCAGCATTTCTAGTTCCGGCTTTTCTCGGTCAGGGTATGAGAGCAGGTTTGTTTATTCTTATATTCAGAATGTTCTTTTTGACTATGCCGGTTGAATTAGAAGAAGCAGCAAGAATTGACGGATGCGGACATTTTAAAACCTATATCCGAGTTATGTTACCAAATGCTAAGACTCCGCTGTTTATCTGCGGAATGTTCTCTATAGTTTGGTATTGGGCTGATTATTTTGGACCTTACTCATTAATTTATACTGAAAGCAAGAAGACTCTTGCGGTTCATCTTATGGACATAAATGATACACTGAATAAATATTTGTTGAATTCGCAGCAGGATAACAGTTATAAGATGCCTGCTTGGAATGCGGCATTGTTGTTTGGACTTTTACCGCTCTTAATTATTTTCATTCTTGCTCAGAAATCCTTTAAACAAGGCTTGGAGCGCAGCGGTATCGTTGGTTAAGAGGTGATAAGAATGTTGAAGAAAATAGCTATATTAGTTTTATCTGCTATGCTTATAATGCAGGTATTTCTTCCTGCATTAACTGCTTTTGCATCAGAAACTCAATCTAATATCGTACTCCTTTCAGACGAAGCTGGTGTGACCTATAAAGCCGGTAGCATCAATTCATATAATGTTTCGATTTCTTCTGAAAACAGATATTTTCTAGAGATGGATTATAGAACTGTCTATGACAAGACTATAACCCCTCAAATAGGAATTACGATCGATGATTCCAGCGAGCTGGTTCTTGATACACCGCACATATGGAAGTCGGAGATAAATAGTGAAACTGGTCGTTTTGATACCGATGATCTTGGAAATGAACGTATTCCTGCGCAGTCTGTTGTAGATGATATTCAGACTATTCGTTTTTTGATCCCGGATTCCAGTGGTTATACTGAGGGGGGATATCCCTTTACGGTTGGTGATCATACCATAGTATTTAATATGGTACGAGAGAGTATCGTTGTTTATGAGATCCGTCTGGTTCCTGTTGTTAAGCTCCCTACTTATGCAGATTATAAGGCTGCTAACGGACAGGGAACAACTTCGGGTTATTCTAAGACTTACGATGCTGAATTAGCATATCAAAAGTCACATCCGGAAATTTCTGTTGGATACGATCGCTCTTCGCCAGAGATTACACCTAATGATCCCGTATATATAAAGTATAACGTTTTAGGCGGTACAGGATATGCTACACCCGGTCAATGGGTTTCTTGGCAGATTGAAGTTCCACAAGATGGTTACTACTACATAGACTTTAAATACAGACAGAACGCTACGCAAGGTCAGACTGTCAGACGTCAGATGTATGTCGACGGTGAAGTGCTTTTCGAGGATCTTGATCAGCTTCTTTTCGAGTCCTCTGAAGGCTTTGAAACCAAGACTGTATCTACTTCTGATGGTACTGCGGCGCCTATTTACCTTACTGCCGGAGAGCCTCATGTAATTACCCTTAAGGTTATTCTCGGTGATGTGGCAGCTCCTCTGGAGGAGATTCAGAAAATAGTTCGTAAACTTAATGATGTTTACTCTCAAATAGTAATCATTGTAGGTGAAACACCTGACACATACCGAGATTATGATCTCGATGAGCATATTCCTGGTCTGCTAGATACATTTTCTACCTGTGCAGATGAGCTTAGACAGGTCATCTCCTATTTTGAAGAAGGTACTGACGAAAGAAATAGTAATACAGCTCAGATCGAGCAGGTTATTAATCTTCTCGACAAGCTCTCAGAAAGCGATAGAAATGTACCTACCGAGCAAGATAATTTGCGCGCGCAGATAAACACACTTGCGAGTTTGGTATCCAGCCTTAGCACTCAGCCTCTTGAATTAGATTCTTTAACGGTTCGCTCTACTGATGTAGGTGCTGATGTTGGCAAGGTTGGCTTCTGGGATAAGTTTATGTTCAGAGTGAAGGCTTTCTTTAACTCCTTTGTCGGTGACTATAACGCTGTAGGCACAGCCGATGGGGAAGGCGAAAGCATTGATGTTTGGGTAACCACAAATGCTCAGGAAACAGTAGGATTTGCAACAGGACGCGATCAAGCGCAGATCGTAACTCAATTAGTTCGTAGTGATTTTTATAAAGAAACTGGTATAATCACCAATATTTCACTGATGGACAGTGCTGTTATTCTTCAGGCTTTTGCATCAGGTAAAGGTCCTGACGCGGCTCTCTTCGTTCCTGAGAATGTTCTTTCAAATCTTTATTTCAGAAATGCTGTAGTTGATCTTGCAGCTGAAATGCCTAATTTTGCTGAAGTCAAAGCGCGTTCATATGATTCAGCATATGTTCCGCTTTCATATAAAAATAAAGTTTTCGGACTTCCTGAAGTTCAAAGTTACAATATGCTGTATTATCGTACAGATATATTTGAGAAGCATGGCCTTAAGGTTCCGGAAACTTGGGATGACTTCTATGAGGTTATGGTTAAGTTGCAAAAGGAAGGTATGCAAGTAGGCGTTACCGCATCTATTGATATTTATGAAGCACTTCTTATGCAAAACGGTGGATCTGTATATAATGAAGAGCTTACAGCTACAAATATGACTACAGACGCTTCAATTGATGCATTCTCTGAATTTACTGATCTTTATGTCAAGTCCAGTGCTCCGCTTTCTTTCTCAGCACTTGACCGTTTCCGTACAGGTCAGATTCCTATGCTTATATCTACAGCAACCTTCTATAATTCGATCTCGGTTGGTGCTATTGAAATTAATAATCTTTGGGGTATTGCCCCGATTCCGGGTGAATTAAGAGAAGACGGCACTATTGATCGTTCTGCATCATGTAAGGTAAGTGCTGCCATGATATTGACTTCTACCGATAATAAGGAAGCTTGCTTTAAGTTCCTTGAGTGGTGGAGTAGAGATGAAACACAGCAAGATTTCGCCTTTGAATGTGAAATTAGATTTGGTATAAGTGCTAGATATTTCCCTGCAAATATATCAACTCTTGAGACAATGTCTTGGAATGCAAATGAACTTAAAGCACTTTCAACACAGAGATCTCAGGTAAGCGGTGTTCCGCAGTCCCCTGCAACATATTATCTTCAGCGCAACTTCAATAACGCATTCAGAAAAGTTGCGTACGACTATGAGAACCCGCGTGACGTTATTTACCGCTATGGTCGTGAAACAAACAACGAGCTTACACGTAAGCTTACTGAACTTGGATTAATAGAGGAGTGAGACAATGGAATCTAAATCATTTTTCAAAAAGTACGGTAACGAATATTTCTTTATCTGCTTCTGGCTTGTAATATTCCTTGTCTTTACTATATTGCCTGTTTTAGCCGCTATGGTACTCAGTTTTACCAATTACGATATGGTACAGACACCGTCATTTATTGGTATAAACAACTATCTGCGTCTTTTTCTCGATGATGATGTATTCGTTATAGCTATAATGAATACTTTGCTGTTTGCCATCATCACAGGCCCTATCGGTTACATACTCAGCTTTGTGTATGGTTGGCTTATTAATGACCTTGGACGTGTAGCTAGAACTATTCTTACTTTCTTATTCTATACTCCTTCATTAGTTGGTGGTTCATACCTCATTTGGACCTATTTGTTCAATAATGACTCGTATGGTATATTGAACAGTTTTCTGCTAAGTAACGGATTTATAGATACTCCGATTCAATGGCTTACAGATCCTGAATTTGGTTATTTTGTAGTTATTGTCGTCGTTTTATGGGGCGGTATGGGAACCGGCTTCCTGTCATTCGTTGCAGGTTTCCAGGGACTTAATAAAGCATATTTCGAGGCTGCCGCAATTGACGGTATTCGCAATCGTTGGCAGGAGCTTTGGTATATTACATTACCTCAGATGGGACCGCAGCTTCTTATCGGTGCAGTACTTTCTATATCCGGTGCATTCAGTATCGGTGCTGTTCCTCAGGCGATGACTGGTTTCCCCAGTACCGACTATTCTACACACACAATGGTACTTCATATCACAGATTACTCTTCAAACCGTCTTGAAATGGGATATGCTTCTGCAGTAGCAGTTGTACTTTTCGTAATAATGATTGTTTGTTGGGTCGGACTTCGTAAGCTGCTCAGTTCAGTTTCCGGCGATTAACGAGAGATGAAAGGAGAAATTTATTATGAGTAAAAAAGTCGGCACCTCTCGTTCCCTCTACGGAAACTTAATTTCAGGATTTTTCCTGATCCTTATGGGTGTGTTTGTAGCTTTCCCGCTTTATTACAATGTAATTAACGCGTTTAAGCCTGTTAGCGAATTGTTTCTGTTCCCCCCAAGATTTGTTGTTTATCATCCAACTCTTGAGAACTTTGCCAATATAGTTAGAATACAGTCAAGCTCTCTGGTTCCCATTGAAAGATATATTTTTAACACGGTTTTCACTTCTGTTGTTAGCACTGGACTTTATATGTTAGTTGCATCGATGGCAGCTTATCCGCTCGCTAAAAAGAAGTTCCCCGGTAGAAATATTATTTACTACTCTGTAGTATTTGCCATTATGTTCAGCGGCGACGTTACGAACCTACCGCGTTATATCATTATGGCAAAAATGGGTATTCTGGATACCTTCTTTGCATTAATTCTTCCTGCAGTGGCTGACTCCTTCGGCGTATTTCTGATGATGCAGTTTATGTCTACTGTTCCCGATGAGATACTCGAAGCTGCCCGTATTGACGGAGCAGGTGAGAAATACATATTCTTTAAGATAGTATTCCCCTCGGTAAGACCTGCAACACTTACATTGCTTATTCTTACCTTCATAAAAGCTTGGGCTAACAGCGGAGGAACATTTATCTACAGTGAAGAGCTGAAGATGCTGCCAACAATGGTAAGCCAAATCAACAGTGGCGGTATTATGAGAGCCGGTATATCTGCAGCAACATCTGTTCTGCTTATGATACCTCCGATCGTAGTATTCTTGCTTTGTCAAGGTTCTGTTATGGAGACCATGGCTCATTCAGGTATTAAAGATTAAACCGACCGAAAGGAGAAGTATTGTGAAAAAGCATTTAAAAACAGTTGTGCTTATATTGCTTATTATGTCAACTTTGACTTTTTCCTGCAGCGCGTTATCTCAGGACACTAGCTATATGTACAACGGCAAGAACGAATCCTATACGGCGCCTGTGGCATATTCTGCGGGCAAGGTTTTGAGCGGTATTGATATGGGTACTACAGCCCTGAACAGTCCGCAGGATCTTTATGTACATGATGATGGCACTATATATATTGCAGATACCAAAAATAACCGCATTGTAATAGTTGATTCTGACTTTAATTTTATCCGTGAGGTCAGTGAATTTACCGATGGCGGTGAGGTAAAAAAGCTTAATGGACCAAAAGGAATTTTCTACGGTCCTGATAACCTGCTCTATATTTGTGACACAGGCAATAACCAGATTATTGCTCTTGATGGAAACAACAACGTTGTGAAGAAGGATATGGGTAAAGATTTAGTCGCTGTTAACCCAAATCTTGAATTCAAGCCTGAAAAGATAGCAGTGGATAAGGACCTTACAATTTATGTTGTTGATTCCAATGTTTATCAGGGTATTTACCAGTATGATTCCAACCTTAAGTTCCAGTCATTTTTTGCACCTAATGAAGTAAAGGTTTCTGCTACTGTTCGTATTCAGTATATGTGGAAGAATATCTTCAGTGATGAAATGAACGATTATATGCAGAAGACGCTTCCTGCTCCGTATAATAATATATTTATGAGTAGTGATAACTATATTTATACGACAGCTATGGGTGTTGAGCTCGGTGACGAAGTCAAGTGCCTTAATGCTTTAGGTAAGAATATTCTTGTTACACCACAGACAATGCTTGGTGAAGTAGCTTACGGTGATCTTGAAATTTCATACGAAGGAACTACCGAAATAACCAGTGAATTTGTAGATGTTCATTGTGATGATAATGGTATCATTAGCGCACTTGATACAAAACGAGGACGTATTTTCCAATATGACAAAGAATGTAATCTTGTTTGTATCTTTGGTGGCATGGGTAGCAATAAGGGCTCGTTCGTAAAGCCGGTTGCTATCGAAAAGCTCGGAGATGAATACATCGTACTTGATTCTTCTACTAATTCGATTACCACTTTTGTTGCTACCGATTATATAAAAGCTGTATATTCTGCGCTTGACTACTATAATAAGGGTCTTTATGAGGATTCTGTTGATCTGTGGCAGAATGTGTTATCTATGAATAACAATTACACTATAGCTTATAAGAGTATAGGACGTGCATATTTGCAGCAGGGATATTATAAAGAAGCTATGGATGTTCTTAAAGAAGGCAACGATAAGTATTTTTATTCGATGGCACTTAAGGAATATCGTAAAGAGTATATACGTGCCAATATGTGGTGGATGGTAATACTTGTAGTAGCTGTACTGGTTGGCGTAGTGATTGGTGCCAAAAGACTTAGGTTCTGGCTCCAATCCAAGCCGTATCCAAAGAAACAAAAGAAAGGCTGATGAGGTGAGTGTATGAGCAGTATTAAAAAACTTGGTCGGTCTTTAGTATTAGGTATTCGAAATGTAGGAAAAGATCCATCAAAACGTTTTAAGAAGGAATATGTTTACTATCTTTTCCGACTTTTTACACATCCTATCGATACTTTTAATGATCTCAAATATGAGGGAAAAAGCTCGTTAACTCTTGCTAACATTCTTGTAGCTATTTGGTTCGTAGAGAGCGTTATAAGTAACGGATTGACAGGCTATCTCTTTGCTAAGGAGCCGTCATCACCGCTTATGATCCTTGCTACTACCGTTGGCTTCGTGCTGTTATGGAGTATTTGCAATTGGTCAGCTTGCACCTTGTTTGACGGTGAAGGTACATTTAAGGAGATATGGATAACTACGGCATATGCTCTTTTGCCAATGCTAATCGTTGAGCCTTTTGTAATATTCTTCTCGAATATTGCTTCCTCTGACGAAGCTTTGCTTGTAAGTGTAATCTCAATAATAGGAGTTGGCTGGACGCTTATTCTTGAGTTGCTGGGTATGATTGTTTGTCAGCAGTTTACTGTTTCAAAGACCCTGTTTCTTATAATCGTAACGGTTGCATTTATATTGTGCGTTGCATTTATTGCACTTATTTTCTTCTCGATTTCACAGCAAATGATAGATTTCATTTCGAATCTGTGGACAGAAATTATTTTGTAAGGAGATGGCAGAATGAAAAGAATAATATCTGTTTTAATTGCAGTATTCATGCTGCTACTCTCTATTTCCGTTGCTGCACAGGGTGCACCTGAGGCTGATGCTCAGCGTAATTGGACCGAGGGTAAGGTTATCACATCTTCTGATTATAAGGTAGTTGCAGAGAATGATAATATTGCACTTTCAGTAAAGGGTTCCACTGCTACATTTACGGTTACTAACAAAAAATCCGGTAAGGTTTGGTACTCAAATCCTGAGCTTACCAAGGAAGAGATTCAGGAAGTTAAGTTAGGTCTTGGAAAGATCAATTCGCAGATAAGCATCACTTATTTGACTGCTGAAAGAATTGATGGATCGGTCAACAGCAACACTAGTAGTAGAACTGTTACCGAGTATCTAGTTAACGGCAAGTGCGAAGGATTTGTAGTGACCTATGATTTCGACAAAGAAGTTCTACAGATTAAAATTCCGATAGCCTATACTATTACAGAAACCGGTATAAAGGCTGAGATTCTTTTTGATTTGATTGAAGAAAACGGCACCTCTACATTAAGCAGTATAGAGCTTCTTCCGATGTTCGGAGCTGCAAGAGCAGAGGACGACGGATATCTGTTTATTCCTGATGGAAGCGGAGCTATAATTGAATACAGCGGTATGTATGACTGTTTTCCTGATTATCAGGAGGAAGTTTACGGTGCAGATTCCAGCGTAGATTTAGATCTTAGAATGCTCTCAAAGAGTGAAGGCGTAAGGATGCCAGTATTTGGTGCGAAAGTTGGCAGTGACGCCTACTTTGCTATCATTTCCTCTGGTGATGCTGTTGCTAAGATTAATGCAACAAATTCTAAGTCATCATACAGTCTTGCTTCTGTGTGGCCCTCTTTCTACTATCGTGAACTTGACGAAGTTGGTCTTATGAGTAAGGACTCTGTTTCTCGTGCAGTTAGATTGACTGACCCTCAGATCGCTGCCGAAAATCCGATAGTACAGTATAATTTGCTTTCCGGTGAGGATGCAAACTATTCAGGTATGGCAGAGCTTTACAGAGATTACCTGGTTGACACATATGAATTACAAAGGCTCGGATCTCAAAATGTAGCTCCTGTTCTTCAGGCTTTCGGCAAGACGTATTCTGAGGAATCGTTCTTTGGAATTCCGATAGATAAAGCTGTTGCGGCTACAACTCTTGAAGATGTTTCAAGCATGTATGAGTCTCTCAAGGCTCAGGGTGTTAATTCTCCCAAATTCTTCCTTTATGGATTCCATAAAGGCGGCTACCAGAATAAGTATGTTTCAAAATTTGGCGTAGACGGTAAGCTTGGCGGAAAGAGTGACCTTAAGTCGCTTATTAACACTGTCGGAAGCGGCAATGTCTATATGGCATATGATTTATTACATGATTATAATTACAGCGGTCTTTTTGCGGATAGCAAGTATGTAGCTGCTCTCAATAAGATTACCATATTAAAGCAGAATGGTATGATCAGTACAGGTGCTTGGAAGGGAACAATTAGCTGGAAGCTTATTGCTAATAAAGCTCTTTTGAAGTACGGTAGTAAGTTGGTCGATTCATTTGATTCTGATCTTGGTTGCGGTATCGTATTTGAAAATATGGGTACTGAGGTTTACAATGATTTTGATGAGAAGAATCATGCTGATAGGGATGAGTATGTTAATACTTATATGCAGTTAAATAAAGCTGCATCTGATAAGGGACTTAACGTAGGTTCTGATGGCGCTAACATCTATATGGTCGCAAGTGCCGATATTATGAACGAAGTGCCTCTTACTTCGAGTAATGATCTTTTATTTACCAAGAGTGTACCTTTCTATTATATGGTACTGCACGGTTATGCAAATATTTCCTCTAAGCCGCTTAACGGCGTAGCTGATGTTGATGCTTCTGTTGCTATGTGCGCTCAGTTCGGAATTATGCCTACCTACAGAGTTACTGCTGTGGAGAGCTCGGAGCTTAAGAATTCCAATCTTAATTTCCTTTACAATACTGGCTTCAGTCATTGGGAAAAGGCGATTGCTGAAGATTATGCTTTAATTAATTCAATTAGCGAGGGATTGTCTGATAAGGTGATAGTGTCGCACAATTATATCGGAACCCTCAGTGTTACCGAGTACGAAAACGGTGTTAAGATCGTTTATAACGAAAGTGCTACTGAAACCGTTGATTTTGAAGGCAAATCGATTGCTCCAAGAACAGTAGTTCGCTTTTAATTATTATCAAACGGACTGCTTCAGCTTAAGTAGTATATATTAATTCTAGATATCTTACAGATTTACGGTATAGTTTCTGTAAGATATCTTTTTTATATGGACTATTTTTACCTATAGATTACTATTTTTTACTATTGAAATTAAGTATTAGTTAGTTATAATAAAATCAACAGATATTTTCAAGATTTTAATACACTGTTCCAGCTGTTCGAAATTAAGTTAATTTTATTAGAGTACAAAAATCTCAATATTTTAATACTAATATTAAATTATCATATGAAATTACAGCTTGTTTAACATAAAAATAGTTAATAGGGGGTAATTGTTACGGAAAATACGGTAATAGTTAAAGATGCAAAATATACCTTTGATGTTGAAAATAATGCTGTTTTGGTTCAAAAAGGTAAGAAGATTTGGCAGCAGAGAAGAGATTTTGTCGGTTTCTCGCTTACTGATAAAAACGGTAAGATCGTAAATTGTCCTTTCGATACGGCTAAGGACATTAAAAAGGAAGTATATTCAGACGGTATATCGTACGGTTTAAGGTGTGATTTCCGCGGATTTGAAGTTGATGGGCAAGTAGAAGATTTTGCTTATACTACACTTATATGGGTACATAAAACAAGCGGAAGAGTTTATTTTGAACTTATTCCAATAAACGAACCCAGAAACATCAGCCACGCTATATGGCCCGGATCTTGGGACTTTGAACGTAAGGATGAAAAGGCATATACGCTGTTTCCATCGGGTCAAGGTGAAATGATACCCAGCAATTGGCCGTATACAGTAAGATCTGCAGGACATCAGACATTTAATGATGTTCGCGCAATTATGCCGTGGTTCTCTCAGGTCGATAACGGAGATGCTTATTTAAGTATTGTTGAGACTCAGTGGGACGCAAATCATTGGTATTATCACGAAGGACAAGACGGTGACGGTGGTACGGTTTATGCTATTTGGACACCTTCGATGGGTAAGGTCAGCTACAAAAGAGTTATACGTACAGAGTTTTTTGAGGATGCAGACTATGTAAGTATTTGCAAGGCTTATAGACAGTATGTTATTGAGAGAGGAAATTTCTATACGCTGGAACAGAAAGCACT
>JAZNTG010000023.1:0-2442 GCA_045591645.1 Acutalibacteraceae bacterium
ACAGTGTCACGATATCGGCGGTTTCCCAAACCGACCGTGGAGTGAAAAATCACGAGCCGCAAAGACTTATAAAAGGCAGTATCATTGGCTTTGAGGACGGTCAATACGAAACCAGCGACGACGGCCCCAGTTGGTATGCGACCGATGAAATGAACTTTGAAATTGTCGAGTAATTATGTCTTATATTGCAGAAAACAAATAAATTCTTAGGAGGATCCATAATGGGATTATTTGATATGTTTAAAAAGGTAACTTTTGACGAGGCGGTCAATATGGTGCTTACCAACACCATACCTGAGGACAAAAAAGGCTTTGATAAATTTTTTGAGCCTGTATGCAACATGGGTGGCGCGTATATGGATGCGCTGGTCATGATCAGGTTTTATCGCGGCTATACGGGCACGGAAGAAGAGAAGGCAGCAAAGGCATTTGAGCGCATTTGCCGCAGTCTGCTTGGCGAAAACGGCTTGCTGCAGGGTGAGCTTGAAGACATCGACCCGCAGGAGCTCGCCTTTTTTAACCGTATACTGACAACCGAGACGACCGATGGAATTGTGTACGGAAAGATATGCTTTGGGCACTGCATCAATCATCTTTCAACTGCAGAAAAAGATGAGAAGCGCCATATACTCGAGTATCTTACCTATGCTTATATTTACGGAATTGCTACAGAAAAGGATACGGCAAAAGCACGTGAATTACTCGGGGAGCTTTCAAACAGCTTGGATATGAACGAGGATAACGCAGTACATTCCGAAGCAAAAATCCACATCTTAGAGCAGATGTTATCTAAGGCTGAAAAAGCATAAGGTGACCGCTGAGACGGAGGATAAAGCGTATGAGCAAAGCAATCAAGATTACAGCAAAAAAAGCTCCCGATGGCTACGACCTTGGTGCAAGCAAATTCTTCGGTACACCCACCGTTCCTACTGCGTGGAATGGCGATTTCTACGATGATGAATTGTTTTTCTGTCAGATTAAGCTATCCGATATAGCAGAACTTGATAAGAATAACAAGCTGCCGCACACAGGTTATCTCTATGTTTTCTTACATACCGAAGATGGAAAATACCATCTCGGCGCGGACGTGCGGTATCACGACGGCGAGCCGGAGCTTGCCATCGATGATTTTAATGCTGCCGTGGAGAACTACGAAAAATACACCGAAGCATACTTAATGGAGTTTTCCGAGGTGGATGAGGATGAGATCTGCACCCGTCTTTTCGGCGTACCGAGCGATTGGAACTATGTGGACGAGCCGCCGAAGCTTCTGATGCAATACGATCCTCTGGATAACGATATGGATTTCCTCGATACACTGGACGGATTTGTTTACTTATTCTTCGGTGAAAATGAAAAAGACCTTAGCGCTGTAACGCTAAGGGAAGAATATACATAAGCGGAGGGATAGTATGGCTTACAGTAAAGAAACTGAAAAGCGGCTGACCGAATTACTCGGTGAAATAGAAGGTCGCAAAGAGCACGAATATGCCGCCGCTACTTATAAGGATGTCCCTGCGCTGAAAGAGATTGTGCAGCTTGTAGAGAGACAGTTGGCTGGGGACTCTGACGAATCTACTTTGGTGGATAGCATCGCAGTTTTAGGCTACGTAGCTGACCGCTACGATAGTTTGGGGCGCTTTGCTGTGTCAGCAAAGTTTTATAACCAAATTCTCAGCTTGGCACTCAGGCTGAAACAGCAATACGGTACGGATACCGATGGCATTGACGGGTATCTTTATGCTGCCTTGCAAGCGAGAAATTTTTATATAGACGATGACTGTGATGATCTTGCCGGCATTGCGACAGAACTCATGTCCGAAAGCGATGCCCAGCGGATATTAAACGAACGAAAAGAACGCCGACGCTCGCTGAAACACGACCCTGTTGAAATGACCGAAGAATACCTTGCGGTTATTGATGAAATCGAAGAAAAAGTCGAAAAGAGCCGTACAACCTACGGACACGGCTCCTGTTTTGAGGTATGGTCGCTAAAAAAATCCTATCTCTTGGAGCACGATATCGAGTGGCATACGCCCTCTGAATTAAATCCACAGGTTCTTTTTGTTTAATAAAGAGGTGACATTTATGGACAAATATCTGTTAGTAATGAAATGGGACTACGAATACAACAAGGAAAGCTCTTGGTATGATGAGAGCAGCGGCGAAGAACGATACAAATTAGTAGAGGGTGCCGAGTATCCTTTGCCCGAAAAAGATAAGATGAAAGTTGAAATCCGCTCGGTTACACAGGAAGGTGACACCGTCAAAGCCGAAGTGTATGTTGACCATCATACCGTTACGGTTGTCAGCGGTGGTGAACCCGTCATCGCACATGCAAGCAACAGCTATTCCGTTGCCGGCGACTCGGTTCACGAAAGCTGGTGTCTGAAGTTTACCATCGAGAAGGAATAAGGAGATTGATACAAAACTAAATTTTTG